>NZ_JBBMQY010000006.1:0-217368 GCF_038900255.1 Pseudoalteromonas sp. AS84
GAGAAGCAAAAGAGGAGTAAATGAGAAAACATAAAACATAGTAATTATGTATTTTTACTTCTCTAAAGCGCAGCGCCATCTTAACCTCTTTGTGAATAAATCACTTAAAACCTTATTGCACAAAGAGAAGCAAAAGAGGAGTAAATGAGAAAACATAAAACATAGTAATTATGTATTTTTACTTCTCTAAAGCGCAGCGCCCTCTTAACCTCTTTGTGAATAAATAACTTATAAATCTATTTTTTGTCGGTATAAGTTATTAAATGCGTTCACCGCCTGCTTTATAGCAAAACACTACATGCAAAAGCGCGCTCGAATTTAACGCAGCGTCAATCCCTGCGAATGAAAGCTTGCTTCTATATATCCCGACTAATATATCGCTTTTTTCTTCCTTACTTAGGCGTTTATTGCTAACCTCGCGTTAACGTTTTTACTTAAACAAATTTTGCTAACGGAATAATTATGCTCAAAAAAATATCACTGTTTATCGGGATGGCAATCAGTGCAAATGCTGTTGCTAAAGGTGGCGTATCACCTTATTTACCTTTAAATCAAGCCCCAGAACTTGAGCACCAAGTACAACGACTTTTAGCCGTAAGTAAAAATACACATATTATGAGTAAGCCTTATAAAGCGCACGATATTTATAGAGTGCTGCAAACAGTAAGGCATACTTACCCAGAACTATATCAAACACTTTCGTACCAACTTAGCCCCTACATTCAAAGCGACGCGGGGTCATTTGCAAAAGTAACGCTTGCTGCAGGCACAAAAGATAAAACACTGCCTAACCAACGCGGCCAAACTACTAAAACCAACTTAATTGTTGAAGGTGGCGCTTACGCTAACTTTGGGCGTTACTTTGGTGTAAGTGTTGCAGGCATAGCCAACGAAGACGAAATATTACCTACACAAAGTTTTTTTTATCTTGGTAATAAATACGCGCAGCTAGATGTAGGTTACCGAGAGCATTGGTACTCACCTTTTAACGACAGTGCCATGCTATTAAGCACACAAGCTAAAACAACGCCTTCTATAACGCTTAGTAATATAGAGCCAATAACCAGCTTTAATATTCGTTACGATATGTTTATTAGTAAAATGACAGAGCAAAGCGGAATTTTAAAAGAAGGTAAGCAAACAGGAGTCGCTAACGTATATGAGCCAGGCAAGCCTTATTTATTTGGCTTACACACTAGTTTTGCAGCAACAGATAATTTAACTATAGGTATAAGCCGTTTAATGCAGTTTGGTGGCGGTCCGCGAAGCGTTACAATCAAAGACTTTACAGAAGGTTTTTTTACTCCTGGCGCTAAAGATAACGTAGGCAGTAATGATGCAAATGAGTTTGGTGAAAATTTTGAGCTTGGGGATCAACTAGGATCAATAACATTTGCCTACAACAATAGTATTTACGCACTCCCTTATGAGCTTTATGGTGAAGTTGCACTTGAAGATACATTGGGTGGCTCTCGCAATAATGCATATAGTTTAGGCCTTTATTTACCCTTTATTGCTAATAACCACAGTTTGCGTATTGAACACAGTAATTGGCAAAAAAGATGGTATCAAAATAATTTGTATTTAGACGGCAACCGTAACTCAGGGAATGTAATTGGCCACTGGGCCGGTGATGAACACGACTACACAGACTACACTCCGGCTAAATCAATGAGCGTAAATTGGCATTGGCAATTAAGTAAAATAGAAAGTTTAAATACCACCATTCGCATGCTTGAAAATAAAAACGAAGGGTATAAAACAAGTTACGAACTGCAAACAGCGTACACACGCAAGTTAAGTAAACCAATAATGGGTGCTAAAAGTTGGGGAGCTGAGCTGTATCAAGGAAAGGATGTATACGGGGAAACGTTTGCTAGGTTAGGTGTATTTGCTAATTTTTAACACCCTGTAGGTGCGAATTAACTTCGCACTCATGTAATTTAACGTTACAAAAGCGAGGTATAAAACCTCACCTATAACATATGCCACCCTATAAGTGTGAATTTACTTCGCGCTCACCTAACCTAACTTTACCAAAAGCGAGGTATAAAACCTCACCTACAATATACACCCTGTAGGTGCGAATTTACTTCGCGCTCTTCTAACTTAACTTTACCAAAAGCGACGTATAAAACCTCACCTAGGGGATATAAATTAACTATGTTATTAATTTTTACCATTAACAAAGGTATTTATATACTGAGTAAAATCTTTACCTAGCTTTTCATCGCGCATTGAGTATTCAACAATTGCTTTTAAATAACCTAACTTATCGCCACAATCGTGCGAAGCGCCACTCATATGGAATGCTTCAACCGTTTCCTGTGTCATTAACGCATCAATAGCATCGGTTAATTGAATTTCGTCACCTGCGCCTACAGGCGTTTTAGCAAGTAATGGCCAAATATTTTTACTAAGTACATAGCGACCAACAACCGCAAGGTTTGAAGGAGCAATATCTACAGCCGGTTTTTCAACCATTGTCTTAATTGCTGCGCTCATACCTGGGGTAAGCTGCACACCATTAATATCGGCAATACCGTATTTACTTACATCTTCCTGCGCTACAGGTTCAAGCATAATCTGGCTGGCTTGTGTTTCATTAAAGCGCTTAATCATCGCAGCTAAGTTTTCAGTTTTTTGATCAGCTGTATATGCATCAAGTATTACATCTGGAAGTAACACAACAAAATCGTTATTACCTACAATGGGTTTGGCGCATAAAATTGCATGGCCTAAACCTTTAGCTTCACCTTGGCGTACACTCATAACGGTTACATCTGGCGGGCAAATTGATCGGACTTCATCAAGCAGAGCACGTTTTACGCGCTTTTCGAGTGTGGCTTCTAGCTCATAGCTTGTATCAAAGTGATTTTCAATTGCATTTTTAGAGCTATGCGTTACTAAAACAATATCTTTAATACCAGCAGCAACACATTCACTAACAATATATTGAATAAGTGGCTTGTCTACAATTGGCAGCATTTCTTTAGGAATAGCTTTGGTCATTGGCAACATACGAGTACCAAGGCCTGCAACGGGAATAACGGCTTTCATGGGTAGTCCTTTATCTGTAAATTAATAATTTTTAAATTTAATAAGTTAAAAATAGGTAGATGGTAAATAAAAAGTAACTTTCAGTAAAATTCAGCTCATCAATGGTTTAATGTGTTTAGGTTAACCAATCTAAACACATTAAAAAACACTGTCTCAAATTGAAAACAGTGTTTCTAAATGACTTACAAGTTGTAACCTTTATTTATAAAAGTCTTTATACCACTTAATAAGCTCACTAACGCCTTGCTTAACCCCAACCTGCGCTTTATAGCCTGTTGCATTAAATAAGTCTGTAGTATCAGCATAAGTTTTATAAACATCGCCGGCTTGCATTTCACGGAAGTTCTTTTTAGCTTCAGTACCTAATTCTGCCTCAATGGCTTCAATAAACTTCATTAGGTTTATTGGGCTACCGTGGCCAATATTATAAACCGCATAAGGAGCAGAGCTAGAAGCTGGCGAACCTGTTTCAACTCTCCAATCTGGATTTGCAACTGGTATAACATCAGCAGCACGAACAACACCTTCTACTATGTCATCTATGTAAGTAAAGTCACGCCACATATCACCATTGTTGTTTATATCAATAGTGTCGCCGGCAAGTATTTTTTTAGTAAAAATATACGGTGCCATATCTGGGCGCCCCCATGGGCCATAAACAGTAAAAAAGCGTAAGCCTGTTGTAGGTAAGCTATATAAATGAGAGTAGCTATGCGCCATTAGCTCATTCGCTTTTTTAGTTGCTGCATAAAACGACACAGGGTGATCAACACTGTCGGTTGTTTCAAACGGGGTTTTTTCGTTTAAGCCATACACAGAGCTAGATGAAGCATAAACTAAGTGTTTAACTTTATTATTACGACACCCTTCAAGCACATTTAAGTGCCCTACTAAATTAGAATCGGCATAAGCATCAGGGTTTTCTATTGAATACCTAACACCGGCTTGCGCCGCTAAATGTATTACTTTATCAAACTGCTGTGCTCTAAATAGCTCGCTCATTGCTGGGCGTTCACTTATATCAAGCTTGATAAATGTAAATGCTTCATGGCTTTCAAACTGCGCTAAACGAGCTAGTTTTAAACTTACATCGTAATAGTCGTTAAGGTTATCAATACCGACTACTACATGGCCAGCTGCTAACAATTTTTGGCATGTTGCCGCACCAATAAAACCAGCCGCACCCGTTACTAAATATTTCATAATTTCCTAATCTTTAAGCTGATAAAGTTGAAGGTTGAAGGTTGAAGGTTGAAAGTTGAAAGTTGAAAGTTGAAAGTTGAAGACTAAAAGCCTAATCCCAAGTTTCAATAGTTTTCATTAAGGCAGATATCATTTTTGATAACTGCCTAGACTCTTCTATCCAGATTTCTGCTGTTTTTGTATCAACCTCTCCAATTTTTAAGGCAATATATATTTGTGAGCGAAGCTCACCACAACTACCTTTAGAGTAAGAGAGAAAACGGCAGTAATCTTTAGCTGTCTTTCTCTCATAACCCTCAGCAATATTTGATGAAATTGATAATGCAGAGCGTGTAATTTGATCTTTTAAACCAAATTGCTTACTTGCCTTAAAATAAATAAAAACTTCACAAGCTAAATCGGCAGAGCGTTGCCATACATTTAAGTTCTCAAACTGCACAACGCCCCCTAATATAAATCAGCTTAAGTTTTTAACTTAGTCTTTAATCTTTAATCTTTAATCTTTAATCTTTAATCTTTAATCTTTAATCTTTAGCCTTTGTTTATTAATCGCTACCAAACAAGTCGCGAGTATAAACTTTGTCAGCAATATCACTAAGCTCTTCAACCATACGGTTAGATACAACAACGTCAGATATTTGCTTAAACTCGTTTAAGTCTTTAATTACACGTGAATGATAAAACTCATTTTCTTCAAGTACTGGTTCGTAAACTACTACCTCAATACCTTTAGCTTTAATGCGCTTCATAATGCCTTGGATGGCAGAGGCTCTAAAGTTATCAGACCCAGTCTTCATTACTAAACGATACACACCAACTACTTTAGGGCTACGTTTAATTATTGAGTCTGCAATAAAGTCTTTACGTGTAGTATTAGCATCAACAATTGCACCAATAATGTTGTTTGGTACATTTGCATAGTTTGCACGTAGTTGCTTAGTGTCTTTTGGTAAACAGTAACCACCGTAACCAAACGATGGATTATTGTAATGGCTACCTATGCGAGGGTCTAAGCTAACACCCTGTATAATTTGCTTAGAGTTTAAGCCATGTGCTTCAGCGTAGCTATCAAGCTCATTAAAATAAGCCACACGCATAGCTAAGTAAGTGTTTGAGAACAACTTAATAGCTTCGGCTTCAGTTGAATCAGTAAACAGTACTTCAATATCTTCTTTTATAGCGCCTTGTTTAAGTAAGTTAGCAAACACAGTTGCGCGCTCACTTTGCTCACCTACTACAATACGTGATGGGTATAGGTTATCGTGTAGTGCTTTACCTTCACGTAAAAATTCAGGTGAAAATATTAAATTACTAACGCCTAACGTCTCTTTAATACCTTGTGTAAAACCAACTGGTATAGTTGATTTAATAACCATAACTGCATTTGGATTATGCGCTATCGCATCCTTAATTACAGCCTCTACAGAGTTTGTATTAAAGTAATTATTTTCTACATCGTAATCAGTGGGTGTAGCAATAATTACAAAGTCAGCATTTTTATAGGCTGCTACTTTGTCGGTAGTTGCTGTAAAATTTAAGTCACTACGTGTTAAAAACTCACTAATTTCGGTATCGACAATTGGTGACTTTTTATTATTTAAAAGTGCTATTTTTTGTTCATCTATATCTAATGCAACCACTTCATTGTGCTGTGCTAGCAACATAGCGTTAGAGAGGCCTACATAGCCTGTACCTACTACGGCAATTTTCATATTAATCCTTTAAGATTAGTTAATAATTAATAAAATGATTCTATCAGAGTTATAAATTAGGCTCTAGCTAAAAGGCTCTAGCTAAAATGTAACATCGAATGATATTACTCGACGACCTCATAACTTTACCTAAGCTGCGCTTTTAAAGTGCATTAACCTTTAATTTATTTGTGAGTAAATCACCTAAGTTTTTTACTTAATAGTAAAATAAAAGTGGATGACTATTCTGATGAACACGTTCTTTGTAGATTTGAATTTACTGCGCACTTAAGTAATTTACCTTTACCAAAGCGAGGTATAAAGCCTCACCTACAATATATTCACCCAGTCCGGATTTACTGCGCGACCATGTGGTTTCATTTACTCGTTGAATATTCTTTTTCTGGCAGGTCTAACTTACGTCTAAAAAAGTTTATAATTTTACAATAATTAATCAGTACAATTAAATAAGCTGCGAACATAATAATAAAACTATAAAACATTAAAAATTCAGGTATTAAAAAAACCTCACCAATAATACCGACTACTGCAAAGACAGCGGCAATAGAACATATTAAAATGAGTGTTTGCGTAGGTGAGCAACCAAGACGCTGACAAATGTGATGCAAATGCTCACGATCGGGTTTAAATGGTGATTTACCCTGCTTAATACGACGTATCATTATTGCAGTCATATCCATTAATGGTAGTGCAATTAGCCACAATGCAGTTACTGGGCGTATCATAGGGTTACCAGGGGTTTGACTTGCGCCAATTAATAGCCAAATAACCGTAAAGCCAATCATCATACTGCCAGCATCGCCCATAAATACTTTTCGCTCACGACCTATAAGGCCCAAGTTCATAACAATGTAAGGGATCATACAAACAACCAATAATAAGCATAAATAACTTAAGCTTTGCTCGTTACTCATACTTAACAAAATACCAATAGCAGCAAATGTAACTACCGAAAGGCCACCCAAAAGGCCATCGATACCATCAACCATATTAAAGGCATTTATACAACCAATAACCGCGAAAATAGTAATCATTCCGCCGACATAGCCATAACCTAAACTAATATCACCAAAACCTAATATATTACCTAGCGTGACTAATTCTGCTTTAGCAAAATAAATCATAGCAATAGATACAACAGCTTGGACAAGCATACGTATTTTTACACTTAAGTCGAAACGATCATCTAACGCACCTATTGTTGTTAAGCCAACAATACAATACATGTATAAATTAGTGTAATTAATTATGTCCGGATGCGTATAAATATATTGTACGATAGTGATGCATATTGATACACCGCCTACCAATGGTACATTGCCGGTATGCAGCTTTCTACCAGAGGGCTTATCTACTAAACCAATTTCTCGTGCAACTTTTCGCATTAAAAAAAGAACAGCAAAAGAAATAAAAAAAGTAAAACACAAATCTATAACCATATAAAATCTAAACCTTATTTTTGTTGTTAGTCTTCAAAATTTTTAAATTCTGATAAATCAACTCTCAAAGCACCAAAATATAAACCCGATAAAGTCCAAAAGAAGTAAGCTACTTTATGTCCATCTAGAGGTGAATTTGCTAATGAGAATATAACTGCACCAAGAACGATTGAAAAATAGGCCAATGATACAGACCGTCCTTCTTCTGACGCGTCTAAATTGTGAACAATTTTAATGGTAGACAATGATTTACAGAAAAAATATATCAGCAACAGTAGGTAGTAAAACAACCCAAATAAACCATAGTTATAAAGATAATAGCCGTAGCCATTTTCAATAACTACATATTCGGCTGGATACCCTAAAAAAGGGTTATTCTCTAATGTTAACGAAATATATGAAAGCTGATTAAGCCTAGTTTGTGTTGATGCATCTTCACCATTGCTCGTCACTGAAGATACAAACCTTTCAATATTACCAAAGTCATCTAAATTCGCTATAACGTAAGTAACTAACATAGCTATAAACAAAAAGAGTAGAATAACAATACTGAGCATTGTTTTACTTTTTCCGTATCTAAAACCTAAATAGCAGAAAAATATAAAGTTTATTATATAAGCCAAATAAGCAGCTTTCGATTGACCTGCTAATATAGTTAATAATAAAACAATAAAAAAAAGCCAATGCCATTTATTTGCTGCACCTTTAAACATTTTAGAGAAAATTAAAAAAATTATAGGTAACAAAACAAATCCATAAGAATAAGACCAAACCAAAGGCCCCCCGATCCTAAACCCCAGTCTACCTATCGCCTCTCTATTTGTTATTCCCAACTTTAAAATAAGATCAGGTATTAATAATTGTAATAAAACAAATACCATAGTTAAAACCCCTAAATAAAGGATTGGTAAATATAGTTCTTTGAGACCGATCCCTAAATTTATCGCTATGTTATATGTAAATAAAAAAATAAAAAAATAAGCCAAGTATCTAAAATGCCCTAACAGTATTTGAACATTAATAAAATCAAACTTACTTAAAATACTAAAAACGTAAAAACAAAAAGCTGAAAATATGATAATTGCAATTTTAGGAAGATAAATAGACCTATTTTTAAAAAAAAGAAAAAGGCAAGCTAATATTGCAGGATAAAATACATACAGGACCTTTTGGCCTAAGGCTAGTGACATTCCGCCTATATAAGTAGGAAAGAAGATTATTATAGTAAATAAAAATAGTACTAAAAGCTCTTTAGAACCCATTCTACTTTTTAGCAAGAAATAGATCCTTCATGAAAACAAATAAAAATTTTGGATAAAACTTTATGACTCTTTTTATTACATGACTTTCAGTAAAAAAGCGATATAGCCATCGTAAATTATACTTGTTAACCCATTTTGGATAATAATCACCATTTGATGAACCTGCAGTTTGAGATATAAAAGCCCCGCAAGTAAAGTACAGCCCCAAGCGACTCTTAGCCAAATGCGCTGCCACTCTCTCTTGCTTTAAGTTACCTAACCCAAGTATAACTATGTCTGAATTAGCAGCTGTAACATTACCAATCACTTCATCCTCTGAGATATAGCCATCACAATGGCCAGCCCAATTAATATTTGGAAATCGACTATCAATTAATCTACAAAATTTTTCAGCATCGCCTGGTTTGCCGCCAGCAATATACACACTTTTATTCTCACGCTGTGCATAATCAAATATAACCGGCGCTAAAGAAGTCATATCGAAAGACTGTCGATAAAAGTTGATTGTTCGTGGTAAGAAAGCTTTAAATATCGAAATAAGGTATATACCATCAGAGCGATAATAAGCAACTTCAGTTATGTCAGGCGCATTTCGAAGATACATATAATTAAATGGGTTTACATATATATAAGCACCTGGTTTAAAGTCATTTACTTTAGCAAGTGCTTTTACATCTACATAGCGAGTTTTCAGAAATTCTATAATTTTCACAACGTTCCAGTATTAAAAAGTTTTATATAGTTTTTAGCGGCATTAGAAACACTAAACTGCCACCCTCTATTTTTTATAAGTTGAATATTGCGCTGAGTTGAGAGCTCTTTTTTGATACCTTCAGCAAAAGCAGCGGTATTTTTTATTGGTACTAAGGTCCCAAATTTTTCGTCTTCTAAAATTTCTCGCGGGCCTGCAATACAATCTGTTGAAACAACTTGTTTGCCTAGGGCCATAGCTTCAATCATCGCATTCGGCAAGCCTTCCCACAAAGAAGACATCACAAACAAATCAGCCCTAGATACATACTTATAAGGATTATCAACAAACCCGACTAAATCTATATACTCAGCAAGAGCAATATTATTGACCTCATTTTGTAACTCGTCGAGTAAGTCGCCACCACCTAGAATTATTAACCTAAGATTTTGGTTATTCTTAAAAGCAATTTCAAATGCATTAATTAATGTATGATAATCTTTTTGTACATTAAGCCGCCCAGCAGCGACTAGAACCGTATTTTCAATGTTAAAAAAGGTGTGCTGTAAAGGCTCTTCAGCAAGTTCAATTAAACGATTCGAAACAACAGGGTTATATATCGTAAGCGTTTTAGATTTTAATTTAGTACTCAACCCATCAACGGTTGCTTTAACCTCATCTGATACACAGATTACTTTATCCGCCATTGGATAATAGTGTTTAATAGCAACTTTACGTACAAAATTTTTAATCCAACTATTTGCCAACAACTCAACAGGAACAGCTTGAATAACATACCACCGACAAGCAGTTGGTAATTGTTTTTTAAAACGTATAACTTCCATAAATTGCTGCCCCATGCAGCAAGTAACTATATCAGGAACTATGTTCTTTAAAGTTTTTCTTAGTTGTTTTTTTAGTTCAGTCCCTTTAAGAGCACCCAGCACGTAAAGCTTTACACTGTCAGGAACTAAATTTATATTTTCGCCGTTGGGCTCATTAATAATTAAATGAACGCTAGCATTTTCAAGAGACTTTTCATCTACAACTCCTTGAAGTAACCTCATGGTTCTTCGCTGGACTCCACCATCTTTCAAATTCTCTAAATAAAAAACAATATTCAAAAAAGGTTCCTCATTAACAGTACTAGTCTACGAAAAAAAAATCTCGTTAGTCTATTTGAATCAATTATATAAATGATAATCGCGACAACTTCTAAATATAGCCTGCGTCCAAAAGTAATATTTTTTCTAAATATACCAAGCCACATTAAAGCCATTTTATATTCACCAGTAATAATCAAAGTAAAAAAACTTTTCACAGATTTCTTTAACAGTAAACTTTCCTTAGTAGCTAGATATTCATCCAAACCATATTCACTTATAAAATTATAGGTATCATTTCGTTCGGTATCATTCTTATTTAATTGCAGCCTAATTACTTCAGCATATTTTATTTGCTCAAAACGCTTCTTAGGGTTAAATGTTGCTCCATCATCAAACACCTTTTTACTATAAGCGACATCATTTAATACAAATATTTTACCCACTGACAATAATCGCACATATAAATCCCAGTCTTGGCAAAATTTAAATAAAGGATTGTATCCACCCACTTCATTAAAAGCACTTACGCGGTAAATAATTGTACCGTGTGTCCATTTTGGAGGAGACTCAAGATTATTGAGCATAACTTCACCTGAAAACCTAGAGGTGTATACAACTTCGTCAGCTCTATTTAATAAAGAATGTTTACATGCAACGGCACAGAAATCATCGTTAAGCTCTAAATAGTCAACTTGTTTTTTGAAGCGAAAATCTGTACATAAATCACCAGAGCCATGTATTGCAATATATTTAGTCGGATTATTTTTTTGAGTTATATTTATTGCGTTTTGTAAACACTTAGTAAAACCTAAATTACTGTTACTTTTTAAATAATGCACTTGAGAGTGTTTTCTTTCAAGCTTTCTAGCTATTTCGGCTGTATCATCAGTTGAAAAATCATCTACAATTACAATGCCAGTCTCATCGGGAGAGTACTGCAATAAAGAGTCAACTGTTTCATTTAAGCAAAACCCTCTATTGTAAAAAACTGTGTAAATAGTCAAGTTTGGCTTCATCTAAACACCTGTTTCTATGAACTTAGCAGGGACACCAACTGCAAGACTATTGTCTGGAACGTTTTTGTTTACCACTGCATTAGCACCAATAGATACATTCTCTCCAACAATTATCGGCCCTATTACTTTACAACCAGCATAAAGGATTGAACCCTTTTTAATCGTAGGGAATGGTTTACTACCCCAATCACCAACTTTCCCACCACCGACAGTAACTTGTTGGTAAATAATAACATTTTCCTCAACGACCACCCCTTTACCTATAACTATCCCATTCGCATGTATAAACTCAACAGTTGGGTGAATGACTGCATCTATACTTATAAAGCAACCAAATTTATTCTCTATACTTCTTTGAATAAACTTTGCTAACTTTACTTTTTTTTTACATTTCAATTTCACTGCCAGAAAGTAAAGCATTTTAACCTTTTTACTTGCGCCCCCTAATAAATACTGCAGAATCCAAAACCTCTTAATACGTTTTAACATTTAGAGTTTACCTCCTAAAAAAGTATCATAAGAAGAAGGAGTGAATAAAGCATAACCAGCACTAGGGTAAGGAGTTAACTCCCCAAAATAAATTTTGTCGCCAACTTCATATAAATCAACTCTCATAAACTCGAAATCAGAACCTAAAACTTTGGCAAGTTCGATCATTTCATTCAAGTTTTTAGGTGCTTCAACATCATAACCCTTGGTATATTTATACTTTACATCTAGAAGCTCCCAGCTTGGCGAATACAAAGTTCGAGTGTGTCCTTCAAAGCGATCTAAATCAACTTGAATAAACACTACAACTCCCTTAAAAACAAATAACTTGTAATCTTTAGGGACCTTGCCGGACTCGTCGATTAATAATTCTTCAATGAGTATTCTTCTTTTATGCAATTGAGTAAACCACACTAAAGGTTGATATCTATATTTTTCGCTTATCCAACATTTTATATTTTTTATTACCTTGGATCGGTTTATTTTACCATCTTTAACAATTACATTTTGACCAGAGGAGTGGCTCATTTTAAGGATGTAATTTTTAGGCAATTTGCAATTAAGGTATTCTTCGACTGTTTCAAACGCAGCGATTAAAGGGATTAAATATCTTTCACCTATTTTACTTGCTACATAACTTCTTACAGTATACTTATCTGTAATTATAGGAGTTATATCTTTTCTGTTAAATAATTTATCTGCTATCAACTTTTCATTAAACGTTTTTGGATTTTTAAAATCAGGCCAGTATCGATTTTCATTATAAAATGACAATCGAATTAATGGAAAATTCATTTTTTTGTGAAAATTAAAATACTGTTCAAAATTCATAGTTTTTACAAACAAATAATAATCAAAATTACGGACTATTATTAAAATAACTTTACTAAATTTCACGAAATCCTCTCTTTTTTTAATGTGTAGATAATCAAGGTATATATACCTAAAAAAAACAAAGACATTATCACTGAGTAAGCAAAAACAATCTCAATAAAAACGAATTCAAAAACATAACTTATGAGGCAAAATAATACCAAACAAATAAATCTTATAAAATTTACAATCAAATACATTTTTTGCTTATTTAAAACATCAAAAACGTTTAATAATGGGCCAACTGTAATCGAAAACACTAAATATAGACTCAAGCATTCTACGACCTCACCAGCTAATCGCCAATCCACTCCAAAAAAATATGTAAAAATTTCTTTACCGAATAGACTTAGCCCTAAGCAGGGTATTAAGGCAACAACAAACAATCGAATAGAAAACTTATATGTTAAGCTTAATATATCTTTAACCGATTTATTATTTACTATCTCACCATAAAAAACTTTTTTTATGGTCGAAACAAATAGCATTGTAGGAATTGCAATTAAAGATAGCGCCAGGCCAAGCTGACCAACATTATCTTGAGAGAAATTTAAAGCAACATAAAAAACTAATAGTTGCTGTGAAAGTGTCATTAATAGATTCGATGGTAGGCGTAACTTCGGATATCTAGAATACCGTCTTGCGATATTAATAAGTTTATTAGGATTAATTATTATTTTTATTTTTTTAAAATATAAATAAAAATTAAGAAATAACCTGTAATTCCCTGAAGAAAGTTGTGCAATATAACCAATCATCAAGCCGCTTCCTACACTCACACCTCCCATCACTAGCTTCGTTATAGTTCCTATAAAGCTTTGGGCAACCTGACTTTTAGCAATAACCCCAAAGCTTTTTGTGCGAATAGCCCACATATTAAGAACTTCATACATAGCAGAAAGGAGTAGCGCCGAGAACAGTGTTAACGTAAATATAAAAGGATGTTCAGAAAAAGGTGTTGAAATAACATTTATAATAACTACAAACGTTAAAGTTACACATAATACGAAAGCACCTATTAAAGACCCGCATAAAAAAACGAGTAAAATAGCCTGTCTGTTACTTGCAGGCAATGGTATTGCATCGCAATACCTTAGGGAAATTAATGGCGCTAAGACCAGGACCAAAGATGTGAATGTTGTAAATAGTCCAAATTGCTCAGGGCTATAAATCCTTGCTAGTACTGGCATTGCAAGAATACCAATCAACTTTGCCCCACCAGAACCTAAAATTAATTTTAAGCAATTAACAAGTAAAGTGTTTTTTTTTAAATCAATCATTAATATGCACTTCGTGAGCAGGTATAAACCCACCAAAGGAAGTAACAAAACGCACCTCTGAAACCATGTGATAACCAGTTTCTCGCTTTACACTTTCACACGCTAGCTTTACTAGAGTTAATATATCAGAAGCCTTAGCTCCATGCTTATTTACAATAAAATTAGCATGCAATGGTGATATTTCTGCTCCACCAGCCTGCTTACCTTTTAAGCCACATTTTTCTATTACAGCCCCTGGCGGACCAAATTCTTCATACATTGCAGGGTTACTAACAAAGACTGAACCACAGTTAGGAAGCTTTAATGGAAATTTATGCCTTCGACTTCTTAATATAGATAACATTTGTTTTTTTATCTGCTTGCTAGGTAAAGTATTTAACTTTAAAACTGCGGATAATATTATCTCATTATTTTTTTGAAAAACTGAAGTTCTATAAGCAAATGAACATTCACTTTGTGAGTATTGCTTAACTAAACCGTCCCGAGTTAAAGCCGTGACAGATAAAACATTTTCTCCAATCCCTTTTCGCATACTTCCGCCATTCATGCAGATTAGCCCACCGATTGTTCCAGGTATACCTGCGGTATGTTCTAACCCCGACAATCCATTATTTGAGAGCGTTCTTGCAAATCCAGGGACCCAAGCACCAGCCTCTACTGTAACTTCATTACACTTGTCAAAACTCACATTTGAGAGTTGCGAGCCTAGGTTTATAGCAAGTATATCTAGGCCTTCATCTGCAAATAACAAGTTGCTAGTAGAACCTATTACTATATATGGTTGATTTAGCTCACTAGCTATTTTTACTACGTGAATTAATTCATCTATGCTAGTAGGTGTGAAAATACACTTAGCATTACCACCTACTTTCCAACGACTAAACTCAGCTAAAGAAACGTCTTCTTTAGTAGAGTCTTCATTGATATCAAGGAGTTTTTTAATAAAACTCTTTGATATACTTTTATTACTTGCTATGTTTTCCATTAACCAACTCTTACGTTAACGCCTAAAGCTTCCATTTTTTCAAAAAAGCGATCGTAGCCTCTTGTAATTTGCCATGCTTCATGGATGTGCGTCTCACCTTCAGAAAATAATGCTGCAAGTGCCAAAGCAATTCCAGCTCGGAGATCTAGTGCTGTAACGTCAGTTCCTTTAAGGCTACTCCCACCATCAACAATTAACAAATTACCTTCAGTTCTAGATTTTAGGCCCATTTTATTTAATTCACTGGCATAGCCGTAGCGACCAGGAAAACGTAAATCAACAAATTTTGACTGGCCAAGTGCTTTAGCTGCATAAACAGCAAGAATAGGTTGCATGTCTGAATTCACACCAGGATACGGTCCAGTACTAAGCTCTAAAGGGTAACAACTAGATCCTTTAACTATCATGGAATTCTCATGACGATACATTTTAGCACCTGATTCTTTCAAGAATGCTAGAGGTATTTCTAGGTGTTCAAAAGGGAAGTTTTGAATTTCAACTTCGCCACCAGTAACCGAGGCACCGACCAACCATGTTAATGCTTCAACATTGTCTGGTATTACTGTGTGTGTTGTGCCTCTTAATGATTGCTTACCTATAACTTCAATATGCTCTTGACCATATACATTTATTTCACCACCCATCGAATTAATCATATCGATTAAATCAAGTATTTCTGGGCGCACATGAGGGTTCCAAATTCTAGTAACTCCGTTAGCAAGAGTGCCTGCAATTATTGCATTTTCTGTAGCTCCAGTTGAACGAATTGGTAAATGAATATCAGCCCCAACCAGCCCTCCATCAGGAGCTTTAGCGTGCAAAAACCCACCTTCACCCCAAACTTTAGCACCTAACTTTTCAAGTAACATTACGTGTAAATCATACGCACGCTCTCCTGTTCCACCTCCAATGCTACATCCGCCAGGAAGAGGTACAGCGCCATAACCTGTACGTGTAACTAAGCCACCTAATATCAGTAACGTATTACGTATTGAACGTCCGTGCCAATCTAATTTACTAGCAAGGCCTGACGGCTCTTCCACTACGAGAACGTCATCTTGCACTACACAATTTTTCCCTAAAACCTCAAGCATATCCTTGTGCACAATTGCATCGAGAAGAGTTGCAGGGTAATTTTGTATGACTAATTTTTCATTAGTTAAAAGAGTGGCGGCCATTAGTCGTAAAACAGAGTTTTTAGCTCCACTAACTTTTACGGTTCCATTTAATATTGCTGGTTTTACGGTAATTTTACTTATGTTTTCAGACGAAAAATTAGTCATTAAAATTCTCTATTAATTATACTTAGTTCAAAGTTATTTGTATTCGTAGTTGTAATATCCATAGTACCCATATGCATTACTTGCTTTTTTCACTACGCCATTAAAAACAAGGCCTTTAATATCTGTACCATTTTGCTCAAAGCGATTTCGGGTCAATTCTATTTCTCGCAGATGATTTTGGCCAAAACGAGCTACCAATAAAGTAGTACCACAATGAGCACTTACAATAGCAGGGTCCGTTACTGCAAGTATTGGAGGGGTGTCGATAATTATAATGTCGTAAGCGGCGCTTACTTCTTCAACTAATTTGCTAAAGTTACTATGCATTAATAGTTCTGAAGGGTTTGGTGGTATTTGCCCGCGCGTAATAACACTTAAGCCTTCAACTTTGGTTGGTTTAGTCACTTGCTCTAGGTTTAAACGGCCCGATAGGTAATCACTCAAGCCATCGTCCCATTTCAAACCAAACTGGGTTTGTAAGTAGCCTTTACGCATATCGGCATCAATAATGAGTACTTTTTTACCACTTTGCGCGAGCACTGAGGCTAAATTAACCGATATAAACGATTTACCTACACTTGGGCTTGGGCCCGATATGGCAATAACATTATTTTTAGCTTCCATCATCGCAAAGTGTAAACTGGTACGTAAGCTACGCAGTGCCTCAATCGCTAGGTCAGCTGGATTATCAAGCGCTAAAATACTTTTAGGCTTATTCGTTTTATTTTTACGGGCTCGCTCAGCAAAGCCAGTTAGTTTATCTTGATAATCTGAGTGCGGTACACTTGCATATACAGGTATACCTATTGCCTCAATTTCACTAGGGTTTTCTACTCCTCGATTGATAGCTTTTTGTATTAAAACAAGTAATACTGAAAAAAGAACTCCAAGGAAAGTAACAATAATAACAACTAAAGTTTTTCTAGGCTTTACTGGTTTAGAATGGTTAACGGCTGCTGAATCTATTACCCTCACATTACCAACAGTTCCTGCACGTACAATATCAAGTTCTTGGCTTTTTCTAAGTAATAATGTGTAAATTTGGTTACTTACTTCAACATCGCGCTTTAAACGTAGTAACTCTTGCTGAGTTTCTGGTAAGTTGCCAACCTCTCCAATCAATTCCTTTTTTTGACTCTCAACCGCCTGTATTTGCTCAACAATACTTTGATATGTTGGATGGTCTTTTTTGAACTTACGGCCAAGCTCTAGGCGTTTCAAATTTAGCTCTTGTAACTTGGTCTCTAGCTTAACAACTTGCTCAAGCACGCCTTGTGTTTCGAGCGTTATGTTTATTGATTGGCGTTTAATTTGATAGTCGTTAAAGCGTTGCTCAGCATATTCAAGCTGTTTTTTAATTTCAGGTAATTGTACTTCTAAAAACTCCAGCGACTTTTGTGCTTCAGCACTGTTACGTTCTACATTACGGCGTACATATATATCAGCAATTTTATTAAGTACTTTTTCAGCATAATTAGGGTTTGTACTCTCTAAACTTAAATTAACTATACCTGAGCTTTTTACTTCCTCTTCTGCGACAAACTCTTTTTGTAGGTTCAAAATAGTATTAAGGCGATCTTTATGGATAATTGTAAACTCTGTACCAGGGCGTGCATTCAAAGTACGAACTGTTAAGCTAAATAAATCATTTTTAAGTTCATCACCAATTTTGCCCTTTAAAACTTGTTCGCCATTATCGTTTAAAAGTGCAAGGCTGTTGTTAGCTTGTGCTACCAATGTGAACTCTTGATTTACTGCACTACGCGGTACATCAAACCTAAATACATTTATACTCTCACCGCCCCATGCATAGCTAACAGCTCCAAAGCTTGGCTCAGCTAAGTCGCCATTTTCCATTGGTGTAAACTTACGATATGCACGGTTACCCAAAAACGGAAATAATTTAGGCTCTGCTGTTATATCAAGCTTTAAAGCATCTACTGCTTCGCCTATTATACTGCGCGACTTTAGTAGCTCAATTTCAGTAACGGCAGCCGATGTACTTTCAAGCATACCACCAACATCATCAAACCCTGGAACTGATGCACTACCAGCCTCAACTTGTATCATGGCAGTTGCTTGGTAAACAGGAGTGCTCAATACTGCATATACAACACCTATGGTCATAAATAATGTAGTTACAGCAACTATAAAATACTTGCGATCGAGTAGTGCACCAAGCAGAGCCATCAAGTCAATTTCTTGGATTTGTTGCGTTGCATTATTACTTTTTTTATTAGTGCTTTTATTATTTGGCTGGGCATTCATTAAATTAGTCATTCCTTATAAATACTTTTGCCAAGCGCTACACGCGCTGTCGATTAATGTATAAACGTGTTCAAAAGCCTCTTGGCTTTGGCGGTAAGGGTCGGGTATTTCGGCGTTGTTAATCCACTTACCGAGTAAGAACGTTTTACCTCGCGCCTCTGGATAACGAGCATGTACGTCGTTTAAATGGCGTTCTTCCATTACGAGTATTACGCTGTTTTGCGCAACTAAGCTTGATGTAAGCTGTTGGCCTTGGTGTGCATCCATATTAACGCCATGTGCCAGTGCTATTTGTTTTGCTTTCGCATCTGCTGGTTTGCCTTCAAGTGCTGTTAGCCCAGCTGACGATACTTTAATATTTTTGCCTTCAAGCTTTTGCTTTAAAACATACTCACCGGTTGGGCTGCGGCAAATGTTACCTGCGCACACGACTAAAACTGAATCAAACATGCTTTTAGTAACCTTTAATTATTAATGTCATTTAAGTTATCAACTGTTGATACCGATGGTAATAATAAACTTATTACACGGTTCCAACGGGCAAGCGGCGCCGACGTAACATATACAATATCGTGCGGTTGTAGTTCAAATTGCTCAGCTAATACCATTGCCGCTATATTTTTAGCATGTAATTGGTATACGTTTGCAATAATACCTGTTTGCTCTAGGTCACTTTTACGCAGTACAAATACGCCATTTGCATCAGCCGAACCTTCACTTAATCCACCAGCATCACTTAATGCTTCAGCCAAGTTTAAACCATAACGGTTAAGCGTTACTGAACCTGCTTTGTTTACACTACCGAGTACAAATATTTTTTGTGCATCGTTACGATTTACATGCACTATGTCGCCATGTTGCAATAAACGATTTTGCGAAATGTCGCCATGGGCATAAAAGTCATCAAGTTTAATAACTTCTGTTTTGTCGCCACGGGTAAATGTTACTGTGCGCCAATCGGCTGCATCAGTTAAACCGCCTGCTTGGTTTAAGGCATCAATAAGGGTAAGTGGAATTTCGGTTACTGGGTATACACCAGGCTTGTTTACTTCACCGGTAACGTAGGTTTTTTGGCTTCTAAAGCCAACTACTTTTACGTCCACTTGCGGGTCTTCTATTACTCGGCTTAGGCGTTTTACAAGTTCGTTACGTACTTGGCTTATTGTTTTACCTGCAGCGGGTATATTTGGTGCGTAGGCATAAGTAATGGTGCCATCTCGCTGTACTCTAAAGCCGTCAAATTCTGCGGTACGCTGTACTGCTGCCGGTATTGTTAGCTCTGGGTGATCCCATACGCCTATGGTTAGTACGTCGCCAACACCTAGTTTGTATTCGTAGTTACTTACGTTTAAACCATCGGTGCTTGAAATTGGTTTAGCTGCTATACGCGCTTGATTTTGTTTATTTATTAGTAGCGAGTCGATTATTTGAATGTTTACTTTTTCGAGATCTTGTTCGAGGTTTTGTGTTTGCTCGCCTGAGTCTATACCTTCAAAGTGACTGCCTGGTACTATTGTACAGCCGGTCATGCTTAGTATTGCGAGTATTGATGCGAGTGATTTACAGCTTAACGCCATTGTAGAATCCCAAAATTATTTTAAATATTGCACTTACTCACCAACCTTGGTGAGCACTTGTATTTTAGCCGACTAATTAAAGCATGTGCACTATTGTGAAGCAATAGCCTTTGCTTTGTAAAAGCTTTGTTACTAAGTTTTTAATTAGCACTGAAATTATATCAGTATTTTCATAAGGCCTTTATGAATAAATTTAATTGATAGCCGTTTTCAGTAAAACACTTAACGCATTCATCGCCAATTGTACAAAGAGAAGTGAATGAGAAGCCATTTAAACAAGTGCTTTAGGCTGTTTACTTCTCTAAAGCGCAGTGCGCTCGACCTCTTTGTGAATAACCCTTATTACGAGCTTTGCTCGTCACGCCAGCAAGCTGTGCGTCTACAAAGTAACTTAACCACGGTGTTAAACTTTGCCGCTGGGCTTTCACTTAAAAGCACAGCGCCCTCGACCTCTTCAGATTAACCACTTAAAGCTTTATTGCACAAAGAGAAGCGAATGAGAAGCCATTTAAACAAGTGCTTTATGGCTGTTTACTTCTCTAAAGCGCAGTGTGCTCGACCTCTTTGTGAATAATCCTTATTACGAGCTTTGCTCGTCACGCCAGCAAGCTGAGCGTCTACAAGTGAACTTAACCACGGTGTTAAACTTTGCCGTTGGGCTTTCACTTAAAAGCACAGCGCCCTCGACCTCTTCAGATTAACCACTTAAAGCTTTATTGCACAAAGAGAAGCGAATGAGGAGTAAATGAGAAGCCATTTAAATAAGTACTTTATGAGTTTACTTCTCTAAAGCTCAGCTCGTCACGCCAGCAAGCTGCGCGTCTACAAGTGAACTTAACCACGGTGTTTTAAGTGCTTCAGGCACGCTTCCGCCCTTAGGTTACAGTTCCTAGTTACTGATAGAACACTATTTTTCGTGGCATGAAGCTGCTACGTTTTAATTCACGCGGCATAAAGCCGCTGCTACGTTTTTAGTTATTAGTTATTATTGCTTAATATCTTTATTATCTACACTTACTTCAATTTTTTGATTAAGTAAGTTAATTAGTAAAATACTGCGCAAGTCGCCGTCTGGCTCTTTGTATATTGCTTGTATATTACTAAATGAATCGTTATTCACACTTACTACATCACCTGTTTTTGGTATTTTTGATTCTATAGTATGTGCACGTTCATTTTTTAACTGGTCAATTATGTGCTTAGAAACCAACTGATAACTTGCCCCATAAGAAACAAAACCACCTATTCCACGGGTATTTTTTACAGCAGAAAAGTTACCATTTTTTGATTCAAGGCATACAAATAAATAATTAGGGAATAAAGCGGTGTGTTTGACGGTCCGACGACCTTTAACCAACCTTTCGGTAGTTAATTGGGGGTAAAACGCTTCAATCCCTTGATTTTGCAAGTTAGTTTTAGCTCGCTCTTCTTGCTTAGGTTTGCATACGACTAAATACCAACATTCCATAGTAGCCCTTAATACATAACTAAATTGCAAAAAATACAATTCCAAACTAAACAACGGCGGCATTATAGCCAACATAGAGTACCTATGTAAATAAGCCTTAGCGGTTAATAGCCACTCACTTTAACAAATATTGTTATTGAGTTTAAAGGGAGTAAAGGCTTTAACGCTAGTTTAGTACCCATAAAGCCATGTTTAGATTAGGCTAAACAAAAGTTTAGCCGCGAAAATTTATTAAAAACTTTAATTAATATTTTTTAATAAATATATAAGTAAGAGCGCGAAGTAAATTCGCACCTACAGGTTGGTGTATGTTTGTAGGTGATATGTTGTAAGTGAAGTATTAATTTAGCCCAAGCGTTAGAACCTTGAATAATTATGGCTTTACTTCTACCTTAAAATTCAATGTAACAAATTGATGACAAGGAAGCACAATGCAAATACTTCACCACGGAGCAGTTAATGGCGTTACTGGTTCGTGCCACGAGCTGGTAGTTAACGAGCAAACAAGTGTGCTTATTGATTGCGGGTTATTTCAAGGCGAAGACTCTAAAGTCGACCTTTCAATTGAGTTTAATATTACCCATGTTACTGCCCTTATTGTTACTCATTGCCATATTGACCATGTTGGCCGAATTCCTTACTTATTAGCAGCCGGTTTTAAAGGCCCTATTTTTACAAGTATTGCATCGGCCAGTTTATTACCGTTAGTAATTGAAGATGCTTTAAAAGTGGGTGTAACCCGCGACCCTAAAATTATAGCTGCCTGCTTAAGCTTATTGAATAAACGAATAGTAGCTGTTGACTATAAAACGTGGTTTGAACTACCTTGCAAAGGGCTCAATAAAGCTAAAGCGCGGTTTCAGCGTGCAGGCCATATATTAGGTTCTGCCTACGTTGAAATTGATATTACAAATAGCAATAACAACAAACATCGCGTTGTATTTTCGGGAGACTTAGGCGCGCCCTATACCCCGCTACTCCCTTCGCCTAAGCCGCCCTATAAAGCCGATACTCTAGTTATTGAATCAACCTACGGTGATAAAAATCATCAAGGCCGTAAAGAGCGCACTCAAACGCTAAAAAGCATTATTGAACGCGCTGTTAGCGATAATGGCGTGGTGTTAGTGCCAGCTTTTAGTATTGGCCGTACACAAGAGCTACTATATGAGCTGGAGCAACTCATACATAGCTCATCTAAAAAGTCTAAGTGGCAAGACATTCACGTAATACTCGACTCCCCTATGGCAGCCAATTTTACTGAGCAATACAAAAAGTTTAAGCACCTATGGGATAGCGAGGCCAAACGCAAAGTTGCAAACGGTAGGCACCCGCTCGATTTTAAAAACCTAACTACGGTTGATTCACACAAAGAGCACATAGCTATTATTAACTATTTAAGTTCGCGGCAAACACCAGCAATAATATTAGCGGCAAGCGGTATGTGTACTGGTGGGCGAATAGTTAATTATCTTGAGCGATTTTTAAGTGACAAAACCACCGATGTATTGTTTGTAGGTTACCAAGGTAACAAAACGTTAGGCCGCGAAATTCAAAAATATGGCCCGCGTAATGGATATGTTTTTATAAATGATGCTCGTATTACTATAAACGCAAAAGTACATACAATTAGCGGGTACAGCGCCCATGCCGATCAAAACGGATTAATTAAGTTTGTAACGGGTATGTATAAAAAGCCAAGCCATATAAAAATTGTGCATGGCGATGATGATGCAAAAAACGCGTTAGCCGCAAAGTACAAAGAGGTTTTAGGTAATGATGTTGAAGTTGAGATAGGTAGATCGTAGATACCATCTCTCATTTTAAGCTTCAAGGTCGTATTTAACTTTCTTGAAGCTTAAACGCTTCTTGGTTTTTTATTACGCCAAAACATATATGAATTAACTTTCGCATATTTGCACACACAGCTTGCATCGGTGTTTTACCATTATTTATTAACGTTAACTTGTGTCTCTTTATTGTTTTATTCCATTGCCCTGCAACAATGGCCGCCATATAAAGTTTGCATCGAATTCTGGCTGGCCCAAGTTTACTGATTGACGTTCGCCCTTTTAATTTACCCGATTCATTATGCCGTGGAATTAATCCGCAATAAGCTGCCGCTTCTTTGGCTTTATTAAATTTTTTAGCCGCAAACAAATACGTCAGCTCTCTCGATAATACGGGTCCAATGCCAGGGATAGACTCAAGTAGTTTTCTGTTTCTTTTTAAATCAGGTTCATTATCTATGTGGTTATCAATGTCAGATTTAAGCTGTTTAATTTCATCGTCTAAAAACGCGATAGTCACTTTTATCGATTGGCAAACACGTGCTGAAACGTTACTGAATTCACTTGCTTCTAATCGGTTAGCTTCTCGTTGTCGGTTACTCTCAAGCGCATCTAAACGACGGATAAGGGCTTTAAGCTCTCTAATCTCTAATGCTTCAGGTTGCCAATAATTAACGACTGCGTGCTTAGCACAGCCATAATGAGCAAGCATCGTTGCATCAGATTTGTCTGTTTTGTGAATTATGTTTAAAGCGTCTGCATACTTTTTTGCTTTACCTGGATTCGCTAAAATAATTTTAAAGCCTTGCTCGTGTAAAAAATACATCAGTGCTTCATGATAAACACCCGTTGGTTCGAGAGTGATAACGAGCTCATTAGCAGCGCTTTTTGTTGTATTTAAAAGCCATTTTTCTATTGCTAAAAAGTCTTGATGCTTGTTTTTAAAGACTTTTGTTTTAATCTTGTTTGTAAGCTGGTCTCTCAACCACGATAAATCAATTTTCTCTTTACTAATATCAATGCCGATAAACATCATCTCTACTTACTCCCCTTGTACATACAGCATCTACTTAAATAAAAGCGTGCTTGGATACCATTCAGTTTGTGAGAATAGAAAGTCAGGGCTTTATCTACGGCGCAGTATTAAATACTAGGCGTAAAGGCAAGCTCACTGACTTCGATGTGATAAATGATAGCTAATCATTTATCAATGAGAGATACAAGGCGTGAAGCTTGCTCACGCAAATTAATAAATGCGTAAAAGCTGCGCTTTTAGTGCGCCAGTAAGCAAGGCGCCTGCATGACCACATACGCCGAGGGTAAAAATCCACGTATGCGTGAAGCTTGTTATCGCAATTTAATAAATACGTAAAAGCTGCGTTTTTAAAGCGCCAGCAAGCAAGGCGCCTACTGGTCACATACACCGAGGGGGAAATCCACGCAGGCATGTCATTCCCTACAAAGATCAAACTATTGCAATCTATTCGCTTTAGGAGCCACTTACGTTTGGTAAAATTGTAACGTTAGTCTGCTTATTAAATTTTTGCTTCCAATTCAAATCACAAATACCATCAGTGGGTGAAAAAGCGGTAGGTGCTGTTAAAAATAACCTACGTATTTCTTGATGATCAGACTCGTCACATGCAATTTTAAGTTTATCTAAAAACGGATCGAGCTCAGACCAAGGCATTTTAACTTCTTGTGCACTTAGGATTCTTGGGTGGTCTGTTCCAATAACGTTATCTCCGATGAGTAGCTCTTCAAAGAGTTTTTCACCTGGGCGTAATCCTGTGCACTTAATTTCTATATCGCCATTTGGGCGTTTTGCATGTTTAACTTCAAGCCCTGATAGGTGAACCATTTTAGTCGCTAAATCTTTAATTTTAACAGGCTCTCCCATATCAAGTACAAACACGTCACTACCCACTCCCATTGCACCCGCTTGAATAACCAACTGGGCAGCTTCTGGTATTGTCATAAAGTAACGCGTTATATCTTGATGAGTAAGTGTTATTGGGCCGCCTGCTTTAATTTGTTTTCTGAACAGAGGCACAACAGAACCAGACGATCCTAAAACATTACCGAATCTGACCATAGTAAACCGTGTTGTGTCTTGGATTTCAGATAGCCCTTGCAGTACTAATTCAGCCATGCGCTTAGTTGTGCCCATTATATTTGTTGGACGTACTGCTTTGTCAGTGGAAACCAATACAAACGTTTCTACATTTGTATAAATTGCAGCGGTTGCTACATTGTAGGTGCCATAAACATTGTTACGCACGCCTTCAACTACATTATGCTCAACTAAAGGTACATGTTTATATGCGGCAGCATGATAGACAGTTTGAATATTGAAGGTAGAAAATGTAGATTCAACAAGTTTTTTATTTTGAATTGAACCTAATATTGGTAGTACTTCTATATTTAAATTATTGGTATCACAGTACTCCGACAACTCTTTTTCTATAGCATATAAAGCAAACTCAGACAGCTCAAATAACACTATTTTAGTCGGGCTGTTCTTAATTATTTGTCTACAAAGTTCTGAACCTATAGAGCCGCCAGCACCGGTTACCATTACAGCTTTGTTGGCTATATTTGCCGACATTAAATCTTGTCGTGGTTGGACTGAATCGCGGCCCAACAGATCTTCTATTTCAACATCTTTGATTTCATCAAGATTCGTTGTCCCTGCAACAATATCGGCCATGCCGGGAACTGTCATAACTTGTAGTTTAAACTTTTCTATTGCGTTAAGGACTTCTTTTCGACGACTTCGAGATGTACTTGGTAGTGCCAACAATATTTTATTTGCACATTTTTGCTTTGCAATTTCAGCAATTTGCGACGGTGCATGTACACAAATACCTTGGATTAACGATAAATGCTTTTTAGGGTCGTCGTCTATAAAAGCGACTGGTGAATATTCTGGCCCGTTTGCTAAGGCGGTGGCTAATTGACGACCAGCAGAACCAGCCCCATATATAATTACACCTTCTTTACGGCGCATAGTTATTTGACCAACTACAGCTCGTACCGTTAGCCTTGCACCACCAACAAATAAAATACAAAAGCTGGCATAAATAAACGGTACTGTTCTTGGTACTGGCGCACTAAGAAAAAAAGATAAAACAGTTAAATAAACAGTCGAAAGAACAACACCCGCAATAATTGCCCACATAGCCTGGGTATTCATATAACGCAATACAGCTCTGTAAAGCCCAAGTTTTACGAAGCTTAATAAACTCAAAGGTAATACTGCTGCCAATAGTACCCATGTGTGTGTGTTTTTTAAAACGGCTGTACTGTCTAGCCTGAGTAAAAAAGCCAGCCAAAAAGCGACTATTATAAATACGCTATCGATGAAGAGAGAAATAATTCTTTTTTGAGGACGAGGTAAATTAACTAAAAATTTTAAAGGCACAATACATTTCCCTGAAGCTAGCAGTGATACTACTATTCTATTGATTACAATTTTACTACAAGATGAACAACCATTGCACTTAATAGTTAAAGACTATATGTAAATATTTATATAGTCTTTATGTATTTGGTTGTTTTTTGTAAGTAAACGTTATCGTTAGGTATATGTTTTTATTTTAAAGAAGCTAAAACAAGCACTTCGTTGATTATTTGAGCTGTTTTACCTATTTCGCTTTCAGTCAAAGTTGGATGCACTAAAAACATAATTGACGTTTCTCCTAACTGTACGGCATTAGGTAAACGTTTTTTAGGTCTCCATGGGGTATCATCAAATGCTTTTTCAAGATAAACCTCTGAACAACTGCCTTGAAAACACGGTACACCACGTTCCACAATTTCGTTTACTATACGATCTCGATTCCAATCATTAGCCAAATATTCGGGGTTTATAAACATGTAATGTTTATATTGAGCATGTTCGATGTGTTTTGGTACGTTAACTAATCTTACGCAATCAAAGCTATCTGCGGCATTATCGAGCAATGCACCATAAGCTTGACGTTTTGCGGTCCATTTAGCCATACGCTTTAGCTGAATACGCCCTATAGCAGCTTGCATTTCGGTCATACGCCAATTTGTGCCAAAACTTTCATGCAGCCATCTAAAACCTGGTGGGTGCTCTCTATTATAAATAGCATCAAAGCTTTTCCCGTGGTCTTTATAGCTCCACATGGCTGACCATAGCTCTTTTGAGTTAGTTGTTACCATTCCTCCTTCGCCACCAGTAGTCATTACTTTATCTTGGCAAAAACTCCATGCACCTATGTGACCAATACTTCCAACAGAACGACCTTTATATTTAGCACCATGGGCTTGTGCACAGTCTTCAATTACATAAAATCCATGTTCTTTACTGAGCGCCATTATTTCATCCATTTCAGCTGGCATACCCGCTAAATGAACAACAATAACTGCTTTAGTTTTTGGCGTTAATACTGCTTTTATAGATTCGGCGGTTATAGCTTGGCTATTTAGATCAACATCCGCAAATACAGGGGCCGCACCAGATGTAACAATACTTGAAGCAGATGCTAAAAAAGTACGCGGAGTAGTTATTACTTCATCACCAGCGCCTATATTTAATGCTTTTAAAGCAAGATCAAGTGCTAATGTGCCATTACCTAGCGCTATGGCATATCCACTATCAGCCCAGCTTGCAAATTCTTTTTCAAATTCACGGCCTTCAGTGCCGGTCCAATAATTTACTTTGTTAGATAAAATAACGCGGCTAACTGCATCGGCTTCTTCTTGTGTAAAGCTAGGCCATGGGGAAAATGGGGTATTTAACATGCAATTCCTATAAAATTTAAAAAAGGCTTAACTATTATCTGAAACTTTAGTGCAAGGAGAGCCATATGCAATTACACCAGATGGTATATCTTTGACAACTAAACTACCTGCACCAATTAATGTATTGTCGCCAATATTAATAAGTTGTTTTACTTTACTTCCAATACCTACCCAGCTACTTCGTCCGACGCAAACTCCGCCAGCTAATGCTGTACCTGGACAAATATGCGTAAAGTCATCTATTTTGCAATCATGCTCAATTATAGCTGAAGTATTAATTATACATCCACGGCCTATTACTGCAAAAGCGTTAATAACAGCATTAGCAGCTATGACAGACCCTAAATCTATTTGAGCATATTTACTTATAACCGCACTTGGGTGTATTAGGATTGGAAGTGTATAGCCATTTTTGGCTAGCGTTTTTATTTTTACTTCTCGAGTATTATTGTGACCTATAGCAACAGCAACATTTATGTTGGTGCTAGGTACATTAAGTAAATCTGAAAATGTACCTATAACAGGCCAATGCTCTATATTTTTTTTATTAGGATAGGCATCGTCATAAAAGCTAACACTAAAACCTAGTTGCTCAGCAATATCAGCTATTATTTTACCGTGGCCGCTAGCCCCTAAAATAGCCAACGTTTTTACAGCTGGCTTAGTCATTGTTAGAGCCTTTAAAAGGCTCAATAGTTACGTGCCCATCAGCACTGATGCCCTCTCTTATAAAAACTTTTTTTACCGTTAACAGTAATATTTTCATATCGAGGAGGAAGCTTTGATTTTCTACATACCATACGTCGAGCTTAAACTTTTCATCCCAGCCAATCGCATTACGCCCGTTAACTTGTGCCCAACCTGTTATACCAGGTCTTACATTGTGGCGTTTAGCTTGTTCTGAGTTATACAGCGGTAAATATTGTACTAATAATGGCCGAGGCCCAACTAAGCTCATATCGCCTTTAAGAACATTAAACAAACCAGGTAGCTCGTCTAAACTAGTTGAGCGTAAAAAAGCGCCAAACTTAGTCATTCTTTCGTTATCTGGAAGCAAGTTACCGTGCTTATCTTTGGCATCGAGCATGCTTCTAAACTTCATCATTTTAAATACTTTACCGTGTAAACCAGGGCGGTTTTGCGTAAATAAAATAGGTGAACCTAATTTAGTACGGATTAATATCGCTACAATAACAATAATGGGTAACAACATAGCAAAGGCACTCAGTGCCACTATAAAATCAAATAAACGTTTCATGGTTTAACCAACTGTAAATAAAAGTTTTCTAGCTTTTTTAGATAAGTATTTCTTTCGAATCTTTCTACAATTCTTGTTCTTGCATTGCAAGCCATCAAACTAAGTGAGGATGTAGTAGCATTTTGCATTGCTTTAGCTAAACTATCTTCATTTTTAGGTTTCACTAACCACCCATTAAAATTAGGAGTTATTATCTCATTACAACCATTAATATCTGTTGCTATAACAGGTAATGACATAGCACCGGCTTGTAAAACAACATTAGGAAACCCTTCTCGATAACTCGAAAGAACCACTACATCGCTGGCTATTAATGCTGGACGTATATCTGACTGAAAACCTAACATATGAATTCTAGGATGGTTTTCAATTATAGTCATAATATCAGGCTGTATAGGTGCTGTATGATCAATATCACCAACCAGTAGTAAGTGATTTTTTTCTGTTTGCAATATAAAAGCATTAACTAGCTCTTTTATTCCTTTATCTATATTTAAGCGCCCTACAAATGTAAAAATAAAATGCTCAGTGGGAATAGATAATTCACTTTTTAGGTTAGTACTAATACCATCGTTATTTTTGTTAAAATACCCAACATCAATGCCTGCTATGTTGCCATTACCAATTAAGTTTAGCTGTTTGGATGTAATTTTATAACTTAATAGATCGCGTTTAACACCTTCTCCCTCTGGTACTATATGAGTAGCTGATTTACAAATAAGTCTATCTATAAAAATTAATAAGCTTTTTTTAAAACCCGTTTGAGTAGGGAAAATAAGACCCGTAAACGTATGTATTTTAATTGGTACAAAACATAGTCTTGCAGCTAGCATGGCGATCAATCCAGCTTTTGGGGTATACGAATGCACTATATCTGGTTTGTGAATTAGAAATAATTTGATCATAAAAAATAGTGAAATAATATCTCTAAATACATTTATACCTCGGCTCATTAGCACTGGATATACTGAAACACCTTCATTTTTAGCTACTCGCTCTAAAGCCGGTGCAGGAGAGCTTACAATAGATACATCAAATGTATTATTTAAAAATTTAGGCTGATTTTTTAAAATAGTGTCTAGAGTTTCAGGTACAGTCGTGACTATAAATAATGTCTTTTTGTTCATAAGGCTTAAGAGTTCCAGATCTCATTATATTTACTTACCATGGTTTCTATCTTGAAGTTATTTTCTATTCGCTCTCGCGCTTTAAGCTGCCTTGCTTCCCATGCATCTTTTGAATGGGCTTTCATATTTATAGCTTCAACTATTTTACTTGCTAAATCTTGAGAATTTTGCGGTTTAGCCACCCATCCAGTATCACCAACAATATGTGCAGCATCACCTACATCTGTGGTAACGCATGGAGTACCACACGCCATAGCCTCATTTAATACATTCGGGAACGCTTCACTAGAACTTGACAGAAGGTGTATATCAAGCCCATTCATTACTTTTGGTATATCACTTCTTTTTCCTGCCAAAATAACATTATCGAGTACGTTATTTTGTTGTAACCATCCCATTAGTTGCTGGTTACTGTCACACATATCTAGACCAACTAATAAACATGAAAAATTAATTTTCTGCTGCTTTACTAAACCTAAAGCTTTTATTAAATTTTCGTGATCTTTAAACGGATGGAAACGACTTACCATGCCTATAAAAACAGTGTTACTTGAAATACTAAACTCTTTTTTAATTTGTTCTTTAGCATTATTATCGGCTTTAAAATCGTTAAGGTCATAACCATTGTAAACCACGTTAAGTTTTGCTTCACAATAGCCAATCCCTTTATTAGCTTCTGCAGCTTTATCAGCACAACAAATAATTTTTTTAGGAATGATGTAACTTAAATAGCCACATAATTTCGCAACCAGTATGGTGGACTTTTTAGCAGCACCTGGTGTTAAATTAGACTGATGCAATCCCCATGTTATATTTTTTATACCCGCACAACGAGCCACTAGGCCACCAAGAAGGTCTGCATGATACATCCATGTTTGTACTGCATCAGGCTTAATGCTTTTAATCAGTTTATATAGCTTTAATAGGCCGCTGAATGTAAAGCGTCCTAATGGCATATCCAATGAATACGCAGTAACACCTTGTTGCTGCAATAACGGACCATATTTAGATAAGCCCATTAGTGAAATAACTGTATGGCTATTTTTTGAATCGGTTGTGCATAAGCGATATAAAACAGCTTCAGCACCACCGTCAGCTAACCCTGTAATAATGTGCACAACCTTCATGTATCTGTCCTATTTGTTTTTTTATATAACCAACTATCATAATGCATATAAGCCAGCATCATCCATATACCAGGTATATAATAATGATCCATGCCTATATATTGAAAAAATAAAGAAAAGAAAGCTATAAAGTAAACAGGTTTAATCAATGCAGCCTTTATATGGTAGAAGTAAAATAATAAGAAAAATAAAACCCCAAGTAAGCCCGCCTCTATGTATAGCTGCATATAGAGATTAAATAGTCCCGTCTCAGAATAGTTATAATAAAAAGTAGGCCCCAAGCCAATCAAAGGACTATTACCCACATATTTTATACTCTCTAGCAACGCTGTTAGCCTCACACTATCCGACGTTCCAGAACCTGATAGCATATTAAATAATTTAGAAAACAATGGGAATTTTGTTAATAAACCAAATAAAGAAGCAGGAATAATAATCAGTAACAATAAATTTATTTTGTAAATGGCACGTCGGTTAATACAAGATTTATAGAGATTATACACTAAAACTGCTGCAGCAATACCAAAAGCAGCTGAAGTAGAAAAAGTCCAAAATAAAATATACACCACGAGTAATCTAGCCCTTAAACCAATATCCCAAATAAATACAGAACAAGAAACCACAAAAAGAGCTAAGTGACTTGGCTCATTAAATAATGATCGCATACGAGGAAATAGCCCACCATAAACCCCAACGTTTCCTCCATGGTTTAAAAAATTTTCATATTCACTAAAGCCATAAATAAAAAACATTAGTATCTCTACAGTACCAACAAGTGCAATTACAGCCAAACCAAAGTATATAATCTTTTGTATGCAAGCTTTTCCTAAAAAATTTAAGGCTAAATAAAAACAAAAGTAATAAAAAAAGAAAGTTATCATATAGAAAATAATATGATTAAACCCTCTTCCATCCAAATTAGTAAAGTTATATATATAAGAAGTCATATAAATGATAAGAAAGACAGCAAAAGCTAAAAATGGGTAAATCGATATGGTTAACCTTCGCTCTGTTCTCCTTAAAATAATAAAGTATAAAAACAAAAATATAGAGCCAAATAAGAATGACCATGTAATTCCAGGCACCGGAAACTGAGGAACATCATAAAAAGGGATTGAACTGATAAAAAGCACAGCAGCAAAACTAACCAATGATTTTTTTTTCATTTATGCAACCAAAATAAAATTGTGTGAAATTTATTATCAGATAAAAAACGAACTTAAATTTCAAGCCATTTTTTTATAATACAGTTAGTTGAATAAACTTTTGAGGTTATGTGGACATCATAAGGTTTCATTTCAACTTGCAATAATAAATCAATTTTTTCAATCAATGATGTACTACTCATATAATCTGCTATGAAGCCGTTGCAGCCACTTTTAATTATCTCACTAGGGCCACTCTTACAATTTACAGCAACAACAGGAGTACCTAGTGTGATGGATTCAATTAAAACATTCGGAAAGCCTTCGTAAAGAGATGTTAAAATAGTTGCCTTTGCATATAAATAATAAGGTATCACATTGCCTTGAAAACCTTCAAAGTCGATCCTTTCAGAAACATTCAAACTGATAGCTAGACTCTTAAGTGAGGGTTCTAAACTCCCTTGACCAATTATTTTAAGACGTAAACCCGGGTATTTATAAGCAACTCCAGCAAAAGCTTCAATAGCATAATGAAATGCTTTTTGCTTTTCTAAACGACCGACGCAAAGTAAATAATTTTGCTTTTCTACTTTAGTAAAATCAACATTTCGAGCATAGTTCTCAATCGTTTTGTTTACAGGATTATATATAACACTCGTTTTATTCTTTAATTCTGGAAATACTGATAATAAATCAGTTCTCATGCCTTCACACTGATTAACAATATGGTCAGATTTCTTATAAATTCTCATTAATAAAAAAGAAAAAACAGAAGTTCGAAAGCTTTTTTCAACATTTTTTGAATTTTCAGAAAGTGAGTTTATATTCCTACTTATAATTTTTACATTAACTCTCATAAAAAGCTTAATAAGTAACAATATAAGACTAAGTTCATAATTAAAAACAACTACTTTAGTTGGTTTATGTGTTTTTAAATAATTATATATAGGTAAAGTAGAACTGCGAGCATTTGGTAAGTCTAATACAACTAAGTTGACTTTTTTACTTAATCGAGCGAGATAAGCAGCATCTTTCAATGTAAGTATTACAAGTGTTACATCACAACCTGCTTCAGCTAAACCACTTGCGACAGTAACACACACACCCTCAGCACCACCACCTGCGAGTGATGATATAAAGAAAGTAATTTTTTTATTTTTCATTCAAGTATTTACTCTTATTCTTCCACATTGACAGTAAATATAATCGATATATTAATACACAAGAAAACTCAGAGTACTTCCCTTTACTGTCAACAGTTTTCCTCAGCCTATGGATTATTTTTTCTACTTCATCACGCTCCCACAAAGTGCAATCGTAAATTTCTTTCGTAACTAAGTCCCAGTTATTCAATACAATAGAGATTGTATCGTATGACCACCCCATTTTTCCAATTTCATCGGAGTCGAGGTTCATTCGCTCTTTTAAAATATCTCTTAAAATCATTTTGTTTTTAAAGGTTTTTCTATCAAACAGATGATTTTCAGTTACTTTTGAAAAATATTTAGCAACACGTTTCGTTGCAAAAGGAAGGACTATATTTGCGTTTAAATAAGTAGAAAAATTAAACAACTTCCTCATCATTTTTTCGCTAATTACACGCGTAGAGTAAATATCAGATTTAAAATAAAATAAATCCCATTTCCTTCTTTTTTTAGATTCTGCGCTCCAGTACGGATAAACAGAAATACCCTCTGGATATATTTTATTACTATCTTTCAAAGAAAATCCAGATGAGCCAAACCACTCAGAAGGTGTTCGTAGTGGAACATTTAAATGACTTTCAGATTCAATAAAATTTCTTAAAAAAGAAAACTTAGATGTAAACTGCAAAATATTAATAAATAACCTATCTTTTGGCGATGGAGGACTTATCATATGACTATCATTACCATCTCCAAAGATAATGTTTGCGTTCACTAACTCTGGAATTTGCATGCTATACAATGGATAAGCTAAGCAAAGATTATCTACACATGGGAACGGAGATTCTTTAAAGTATTTTTTAATAAATACTAAGTGCTCTTCTTTTAGTTCATCTATTTCGTGTAATACTTGATGCGAAAATCCTAGCTGCTTTGCTATTTTCTCACTAATGATACTCTCGTCTAAATTCCCTTTAGAGCGATGAGTCACAAGCGTTATATTGTCTTTTATACCAGCTTCAGATAAGGCTAAAACAATACTATTACTATCTTTCCCTGCACTATGGAATAAGTATGTTTTTTTATTGGGATCAATTCTTTTAACTGTTTCTTCGACCAATAAGTTTAATATATCTTCATGCTTAGGTTCAGATATTGCCTCTTTACCTTCCCTTTTATCACTCATAAATGGGAAGTTATGCTCAAATTTCATTACAATTTCATTGTTGTTGGTTTGTACTTTTACAGAGTCGCCAATACCAAGAATAAATATGTTTTCATAGGCCGTTAAAGGTGGAGGAACAACTCCACTTTGCAATAAAAAAGAAAGCCCTTCATTCGATACTTTTAATGGCTTCTCAACTCTTTCATCATTAAGTAGCTGAGTAATTAATTCAGAATATAAAAGTACTTTTTTATCTTTAGATAGATATATATAGAGAGGGAATTCACCTGCCAAATCAGAATCTAACTTTATAGCAGGTTCATTAAGAGTATATTTTTTTATCATTTAGTTAGCTCTTTTATAATCGATAATACATTGATTTAGTTTGGTTTAAAGTCTTCAAATTGAGTTAACTTAGGATGCCTTTTATTAAAACGCATACTAACTCTGTCTAATATTCTTGAAAATTCATAAATCCAGCGGTTATATTTTAATTTTTTAGCCGGCATAGTTATATATTTCAATTCATCCATTGATTTTTGACAAGACTCATTAGTAAAACTATCAATGCACTCTAAATGACTAGATATTAGGGCTTTTCTTTGCTGAGTATTCATATTGATATAATCTTCAATAATTGTCTCAACCGATATCATTTCTAAATCCAATCCCTTTAGATTGTATTCATATTGGTTAACATCGCTAAAATACCCATATGTTTCAGCTTCTATAACATTTTCAACGCCTACAATACTTGGCAAACCTAATGCTGCAGCTTGGATTATAGCAGTACCACTACCTATGAATAAATTATAATTACTCACTGTTTCATCAAACTTTAGATAGTCTAATGTCCCTTTTAAATGAATAGATTCACTCAATCCAGCCTTATTTATCTCATCAGCTATTTGTGCTTTTAAAGGGCCATCACCATAAATGTCAAATTGAACATTAAACCCTTTCGTTTTTAAATTTTTTAAGACCTTAATCATATAAAAATTATATGTTTTAAAATCAACTAGTCGTCCTATTGCTACGATTTTTATTGGTAAGTTTACTTCACCTGAAACTTTAATATCTTTTTTATCGATAACACCTAGTCTAAAAGTATTTGCATCAGTCAATTTTTTACGCTTATGTTTTATATATAATTGGCGATTGCCTTCAGAGAAAAAAAGTAGCGATTTTTCGGGTAAAAAATCAAATATAAATTTGCGATTAACTTTCTCATGCCAAGCAACATTATCACCGCCCCACAAAAACTTTATGTAATGATAAAAACCAACTGTAACAATTATATTTTTATTTAACATATTTGATAAGCGATATCCCACTAGTGCATGCATTCCATCGCTTGCATGTATCTGATCTACATTTTCTAAAATGCGCTCTAATGCTCTTTTTTTCACGGGCACGAGTAGGGGTAATCTGCGTGTGAATTTTCCTAAATTTAAAAATATATCATCAGGAAATAATACGTTTGCATACTTTTTCATTTCGTTTAATAATTCAGGGTTACTTTCGTGTGGTAATGACAAGAGAAGAATGGTTGTATGCAACCCTAACCTGTGACGCTCTTTAGCCATTCGCATAAAAAACGTTTCAATACCACCTACTGGTAAAGCACCATAAATAAATAACATTCAAACCCTTTCCATTAAATAGTTTTTTAAATAAAAATATGTTTCTGCTAACCTTTTAGAAAATAGAACGCTGCTCAAAATTAGTAGGAAAACCCAAATCCACATTAGCGCCGGTTCATTTGCTTTTGTAATGACCATAATGCATGTAGCAGCGACATAACCAATCATCAATACATAAATTTTAACTCTTGGTATGGCCTTCCATATATGCGCGCTAGATTCTGTCTTTACTGTAAAAAAAATAAAAAATGCAAAGATTGAAGCTAATGCAGCTCCAGAAGCCCCATAATGAGGTATTAGTAGATAATTTAGAATTGCATTAACTGCAAATGCTATAAAAGACGCTAACATAGAAAAGTTAGTTCTGCGGGTTATACCAATCCCTACTCCTGTCACCTCGCTTAATAAGTAAAATAAAGGCATAGCTACGCACGCTACTATTAAATATTCTATAGCGGAGTATTCCTGAGGTAAAAATATAGGAATAATGAAAGATAATAAACCAAATAAAGACCAAATCAGCACAACAAATAACACCATATTTTCTATAACACACTCGATTTTACTTGTCTCAGAGCCCTCTTTGACCCAGCGATAAAGAAGGGGGTGCCATATGCTAGAAAAAATAGATGTAACAACCGATACAACTCCAGCAAGAGCTGCTGCCAATGAATAAATACCGAGTTCCTCGAAGCCTGACAAGCTTCTAAGGAAGAACCTATCCATTGTACTCACCCCCCAGTAAGCAATGCCCCCAGCTACCAGCGGTAAGCTAAATGTTAGCATTCCCTTTAATAATACGGTGTCAATTCGCTTCGTAAAAGCTGCAATCCAAGATTTTCGGGTTAGCCAAGCAAATATAATTAATGAAAACGATATCGCTAACGTATTCATCAACATAAGCGTATAAAATTCAGCTTTTAAGCCAAAAAGCATTATTAAGCTTATTAATATAAGTAAAAATAACTTAGGAGCAATCTGCGTTATAGAAAATGCTAAACCACGTTCTTGCATACGAATTACGTGTGCTAAGAAGTTAATAAAAAAACTAGCTAACAATCCCACAAATAACAAAACCGTTAACGAATTTGAATTTATCCCGAATAATAATTTAGAAATAGAGTAAGGCTGTAATAAGGCTATCAATGCAACAATAGTAATTAGGACTAAACCGGGAAGAATACTTAATTTTAATAAAGCTTCCTTATCAGTCTTTTCATGATATTCACGAACATAAGCTTGATGCATTGATAAACTAAATAAGGATACAGCTAACCCTAAAACCACTTGCAGCATAGTCAAACGGCCGACATCTTCAACTGTAAAAAACCAAGCGACAAACGGCAGGGTTATAAACCCAAGAAGTGCTGCACCAATTGGGCCTAAAGCAAATTGTAAAATTATTTTAGCTTTCAAGGAAGAAATCCAAAGACGCTTTTATTACCTTGTCTTGATTTTCTGTAGTCATTCCATAATACAGCGGCAAACGTACTAGCCTTGAACTCTCTTGCGTTGTATAAGTATCTTTGCCTGAAAACTCGCCAAACTGCTTTCCTGCAGGGCTTGAGTGTAGTGGAATATAATGAAAAGGTGTCGTAATATCCTGCGTTTTCATATAACTAATAAATTCATTTCGCTCTTCATTTGAGCTCAATTTTATATAAAACATATGCGCGTTATGCGTTAATGAATCCGGAATATGAGGTAGCTGTCCAGCCTTTAGTTTTAGGCTGAGTTTATTATAATAACGTTCCCATATTGATAAACGGAAATTATTTATCGTGTCTGCGGCTTCAAGTTGAGCATATAAATACGCAGCTTGTAACTCGCTTGGTAAAAAGCTCGAGCCTATGTCTTGCCATGTGTATTTATCGACAATACCATGTAGGAATTGGCTACGGTTTGTTCCTTTCTCACGTATAATCTCAGCTCGTTCAACTAGCTTAGGGTCATTAATTAAAATAGCCCCACCTTCACCACCCGATGAGTAGTTTTTAGTTTCATGAAAGCTATAACAACCTATATGACCAAGAGTTCCTAGTGCTTTACCTTTATAGGTAGACATTACGCCTTGTGCTGCATCTTCCACTACCCACAAGTCATGTTTTTCTGCGATAACGAGTATTGTATCCATTTCACAAGCTACACCTGCGTAATGTACTGGCACTATTGCTTTTGTTTTAGCCGTAATAGCAGCTTCAATGAGTGTTTCATCAATATTCATTGTGTCCGGACGAGCGTCAACAAATATAATTTTTGCACCACGTAATACAAACGCATTCGCTGTAGATACAAATGTGTATGAGGGCATTATAACTTCATCACCAGGCTGAATATCAATCAGAATAGCGGCTAGCTCTAACGATGCTGTACATGAGGGAGTTAGTAATGCTTTTGTTGTGTTGAAGCTGTCTTCAAACCATTTTTCGCACTTTTTAGAGAAGTAACCATCGCCGCATAACTTGTCTGATGCAATCGCTTGCTCGATATACGCTAATTCTGTACCTACTTTAGGAGAAATATTAAAAGGAACCATTGCTATCTCTTAAAAATTCAATTTCTAGTTCAAGTAAATTTTTCTTTCTTTCTTTTACACGCTTTGCTGGATTTCCAACGTAAATCCCCCAAGGCTCAGTAGTTTTGTTAACTAGAGACAAGGCACCTACAGAGCAGCCCTCTGTAAGCTTTACTCCTGGAAAAACAATTGATCCAGCACCGACAATTACATGCTTAGCTAAATGCACATGTTTTTTCGTCTCTTTTTTATATTTAGTCGGTATTGTAGGGTTTGTTAAAGTTCGACCAGAGTAATCATCCGACTGACTAAACACTTGTACTTGATAAGCTAAACCTGAAAAGTCATCCATTTGAATACCTTTCTCACCGCCAGCAACTAGACAAAATGGTGCTATATGGACATATTGACCTATTTTTACATTACCTGAAATAACACAAAAATCATCAATTCGGCTGTTATTACCAATCTCAATTTGATCTGGGTTATATATTGCAGCTTTGTCGCTAATTTTGACATTCTTACCAAGCGCTTTAAAGCCAACACTTTGTAATTCAATATCTGTTAAATATGCCATTTTTATAATTACCCTATGAATAAACCGCCATTTACAGGAATATTCGCACCTGTAATGTATGAGCAACAATCACTCGCAAGAAATGAAGCTACATTAGCAATTTCTTTTGGCTCAGCCAGTCGCCCTAGTGGAATGTTGTCTTTTATGCCTTGCAATATATCAACTCTAATATTCTTCATCATTTCGGTGTTTGTATAACCCGGAGATATTGTATTAACTAAAATATTACTTCTAGCGCCTTCTTGCGCTAATGCCATTGTAAATCCATGGACACCAGCCTTCGAAGACGAATAATTTACTTGACCTGCCTGACCCTTTTGACCATTAACAGATGAAATGTTAATTATTTTTCCACCGCCGTTCTCTTTCATTATTTTATATATTGGTTGTGTAATATAAAATAATGAATTTAGATTAGTATCGATTACACTTTTCCAACTTTCCAATGACATTTTATGGAAAAAACTATCACTTGTAATACCTGCATTATTTACAAGTAAATGAACTGAACCTTCAAGCTCACTAATTTTAGCAATCACCTCTTCAACAGCTAATAAACTTGTGACGTCGCACTTAAATAAACGACAATCATTTGACAGAGAATTAACCCAAGAATCATTAGCTTCTTGGTTATCAGCCCTTGATATACCTACAATAAAAAAACCATCTTGGCTTAGCTTCTGGGATATAGCTAAGCCAATACCTCTTGTAGCACCAGTTACTACGGCTATTTTTTTCATAACTAACTCACTTTATAATTTCAGCTGGCAATACTTTTTAAATACTGCCCGTAACTATTTTTTTCTAGTGGCTTAGCGAGTCTTAAAACGTCTTGCTTTGTTAACCAGCCATAATTTAATGCAATTTCTTCTAGGCAAGCTATTTTGTATCCTTGTCGCTTTTCAATTGTTTCTACAAATTGAGCCGCTTCAAGTAAGCTTTCATGCGTGCCAGTATCAAGCCAAGCAAAGCCGCGACCAAGTATTTCAACATTAAGCTTATTTTGCTTTAAATAAATTTCATTTAAGCACGTTATCTCTAGCTCACCTCTATGCGAGGGCTTAACTTGTTTTGCTATTTCAACAACAGAATTATCGTAAAAATATAAACCGGTTACTGCTAAATCAGACTTTGGTTTAGCTGGCTTTTCTTCAATGGAAATAGCCTTTTGATTCTCATCAAATTCAACAACACCAAAACGTTCCGGATCTTTTACTTGATAGCCAAATACAGTCGCTCCTAGTCCGTTCTTAGCATTCTCAACCGCATGCTTTAACTTAGGTGAAAACCCTTGCCCATAAAAAATATTATCGCCTAGCAATAAACAAACGTCGTCAGAGCCAATAAACTCTTCACCTAAAATAAACGCTTGAGCCAAGCCATCTGGGCTTGGTTGTATCGTGTAACTAAGCTCAATGCCAAAGCGTGAGCCATCACCTAATAATCGTTTAAATGATTCTTGATCTTCAGGTGTAGTAATAATTAAGATTTCACGTATTCCCGCTAACATCAACACAGAAAGCGGATAGTAAATCATTGGCTTATCATAAATTGGGAGTAACTGCTTGGATACACCCATAGTAATAGGATAAAGGCGTGTACCGGAGCCTCCGGCAAGGATAATTCCTTTCATGCTATTTTCCTTTAGCTGTCATATTTATTTCGCCCAGACGCTCACGCTGATATGAACCATCTTGTACGTTTTGACACCACGTTTGATTATCTAAATACCATTGAACGGTTTTACGTAGGCCTGTTTCAAAGGTTTCGACCGGTGTCCAGTTTAGCTCTGCACTCATTTTTGATGAATCAATAGCATAACGTCTATCGTGACCAGGGCGATCTGCCACGTATGTTATCTGTTCTGAGTACGGGGAGTCCTTAGGCACTAAAGTATCTAGAATACTGCAAATACTTTTAACAACTTCAATGTTTTGCTTTTCGTTATGGCCACCAATATTATATGTTTCACCAATTTTACCTTCAGTTACTACCTTATATAAAGCTCGAGCATGATCCTCAACGAATAACCAATCTCTAATCTGATCACCTTTTCCATAAATCGGTAGTTTTTTACCTTCAAGGGCATTAAGTATTACTAATGGTATTAATTTTTCAGGGAAATGATATGGCCCATAGTTATTTGAGCAATTGGTTACAACTGTAGGAAAGCCATACGTACGTAGCCATGCACGAACTAAGTGATCACTAGATGCCTTACTTGCTGAATAAGGACTGCTTGGTGCATAAGATGTTTGTTCAGTAAACAGAGGTAGCGCTTTACCCAACGCATTACCAGCTTGCTCATCTGGGTGAGGTAAATCACCATACACTTCATCAGTAGATATATGATGAAACCTAAAAGCTAGCTTTGCGCTATCTTCGAGTGAATTCCAGTACTCGCGAGCAGCTTCTAATAAAGTGTAAGTTCCTACAATATTGGTTTGGATGAATTCAGCGGGGCCTGTAATTGAGCGATCAACATGGCTCTCTGCAGCTAAATGCATTACAGCATCTGGCTTGTGCTTGGCAAACACACGGTCTAGGGCTACACGGTCACAAATATCAACTTGCTCAAATGCATAACGCTCATTACTATCAACTGATCTTAGTGACTCTAAATTACCTGCATAAGTCAGCTTATCGAGATTGATAACCAAATCTTGAGTATTATCTATTATATGTCGGATAACGGCAGAGCCAATAAACCCTGCACCACCTGTTATTAGTATTTTCATTATTATATTTCCAGCATCACCTAAAATAAACTATGTACAAATTATATTTACTTCATTGAACTAATATACTTGTTATTGAATTTTATTTTCTTTCTGCCCTAGGAAAGCTCTAGATAAAACAAACATCATACTCAAGATACCACCTAAAAAAATAGCTATGACACAAATTAGTGCACGCTTAGGGCCATTCTTTTCTTCTGGTACTAATGCTGGATCAATAGTTTTGAATATATACTCATCACGGACGTTAGCAAACATAATGGTCTTTGTTTGCTCTTCAATTAATTTATATAATACGATACGTATATCAGCTATCTTTATTTGATTTAACTGTTTAGTTAAAAATTCGGTGCTTTTATTAGCCTCAATAACGTCTCGCTGCTTCATACTTTTATTTATATCATGTATTAACCAGGTGACCCATTGCTGCGCGACTACAGGGGATTGATGCTCAACGGCTAGAGTTATCATGCCCGTTTCTGAATCAACATCTACTGAGATGAGCTTACTTAATACTTTATAAGCCTCTTGCATTGAAGGCTCTGATTTTTTAGGTGCTTTTACGGCTCGCAGCCAATTTTTATTTTGTGGGTTATAAATCTCGGTGTTGTAGCTTAAAGTGTTTGTAACTAAATTCCATGATTTAACAGCCATCAGATCAGGCAAAATATTATGCTTTTGAATAAACTCGCTGGTAAATTTTCGTGACTTTAGGACTTCAAGCGCCATTTGAGTTTTATCAACACCTCCACCTGCCCCTAAACTAACACCGGCTAAACTTGCCAAGCCTCCAAACTGACCCGCCAATGCCCCTAAGCCACCTTGTTGCTCTTGCTCTGCAGGAGCAAGCAATGCTTCAGATTTATAAATATTAGGCTGATTCATAGCGTAAAAAACTGACGATACAGCAAATAACGCAGTGATCGCGATAATAAACCATTTACCTTGCCAAATTGCTGAAAATAATTCTCGTAGGTCAATTTCGTCATCAGCGACTATTTTCTTATTGATTTGTTTTGGGCTATTTAAATTATTTTCCATGTAAATCTCATGCTCATTCTACGCGGCATAAAGCCCCGCCTTCTTAAATACATGCGAGGCATAAAACCCCGCCTAATTGTAAATATTTGCTTAAATACATGCGCGGCATTAAGCCGCTCATGATTATTAAATGCTGCTTATTGCTGCGACTGCCACACCTAATTGATACAGTATTTGTGTTGCTGTGCTCCAAAGAGTTAGCTTATCCATATGGCCAGCGTCCATTGGTATAACTATTGTATCGCCTGGTTCTAACTGCTCAGAACTATTAGAGGCAAACCACCCTCCCGTATTCGGTATTTTTACCGAGCCATTGGCTTTTATAATGTAAATACGGTCCTCGTCAGCGCGCTCTTTTAAACCACCGCTTAAGTTAATGTATTCGTCAACGCTTACGCCTTGCCTATACAAATGCGAGGTAGAGTAGTTAACTTCGCCTATTACACTAATCGAATCGCGTTTACTTGGCACATAAAGTGTGTCGCCATTTTGCAGTACTAAATTTTGTTGATTATTGACTATTTGTGGAAGGTCGATAACCAAGCGCCCTAAAGCCTCAACGCTTGCTAAATCATTAAGTAACTTATCCATTTCTTCATATGAGAGTGAATTACTACTCACTGAACTTTCAAAGCTTTTTGAAGCTATATCACGGCGAAGTTCTGTAGATAAACGTGCTAACTGCTTTTCCTCTTGTTCTTTAATTGACGCACGAGTAAATATTGCAGCTTTTTGCTCTGCAAATTTTGAAAAACCACCTGCACGCTCAAGTAATTCAGTTAGCGTTTCACCGCGGCGTATAGTGTACGTACCAGGAAATTTAAGCTCGCCTTTTAATTCTACTTTTACGTTTTCTTGCCAATTTGGAATAGCGAATACGTTTATGCTGTCTTTGCTTTGTAACGTAATATTACTTTGAAGGTCGCCCTTCATGGCACTTTCAAGGTCAAATCTTAAGTGTTCTATTTTAGAACCATCGCTGGCTACAATACGTGTAATTTCAGCTTGTTTTACGTAGGCAGACTCTAAAAGGCCACCGGCTGCTGTTATTAAATCACTTACTTCACCACCAATCATTAGTGGATAAATACCAGGAAAAGTAACGTTTCCGCTAATCTCAACTAATTGCATAGCTTGCTGCACTGATGCTTGCTGCTTAAATTTAGCAATAATTGGCGCTAGTAAGTTATGGCGGCTAAATAATGCGTAATCTTCGGGTTTGAGTTCTTGGTCTTCTTCTTCTTTTGCTTTACGTTTAGAAATTTCAGCAATTGTTAGTATTTTATTGTCTTCAAGAACAAGCTCTTCGTCTTCTTGATTAACGCCAATATATTTTTCGAATTCTTTTTGCTCAAACTTATGCCATTGCTCTGCTTTTTGTTGCTGCTCTTGTTGCTCTTGGCTAAGGGCCATATTTGCTAGAGCTGATTGCTCTGCTTCTTTTTCTTCAAAACGGCTAAATACAACAATTTTGTCATTAGTTTGAAGTTGTAAGTTATTTTCAGGATTTTTAATAATCGCTTGAGCAACGTCGAATTGGTGTGCTTCTATATCGCCGTTTATATTTATTTCGCGGATTACGAGTCCGTAGCTTAAATCTGCTTGCGGTAGTAAGTCACCACGTACTGATTTAAGTACATCAGAAATACGCTTACCTTGGTGCCATTGATAATTACCTGGGCGTGCTACCGCACCAATTAGACTAACCGAATTTTGATATTGCGAGCTAACTGAATTAAAGCGAATACGGTCGCCATCTTGTGGAATATAGTTAATTTGCGATTTTGAAAAATCTACCGAGAGTACTTCTTTACGATCGAAGTTAAAGCGCTCTACAATTGCACTTTTGGCATAGGCATTTGGCTTAAGACCTCCGGCCATTGCTAATAACTGCTTGGCAGACTCACCTTTTTTAAGTTCAAATATAGCTGGGCGTTTTACTGCCCCTTCAACTCTTACTTGAGCACCAACCGATGGAATAAATACAGCATCGCCCGATTTCAATACAATATCATTGCTGCTATCGCCATTAATAAGTAAGTCGTAAAGGTCAAAATTTGCAACTACGTTACCAGCTCGTTTAACTTGAATGTTACGAAGAGAAGCAATATCTGATACACCACCGCTTACAAATAATGCATGCGACACAGTTGTTAATGAAGAAACACTGTAGCTACCCGGCTTGTAAGCCTCACCGAGCACTAAAATACGCATGCTACGAAGTTGACCAAGCGATACAAAAGCTTTTACACCTATTACCTCTTGCTCTACTTTTACTTTAACTAGTTCTTTAATTTCTGCAAAGGTTAAACCTGCAACTTCTACAGGGCTCAAATCAGGGATACTAATACGCCCTTCACGGTCAACTATGACTTCAAAGCTGTCACTTTCTTTGCCATAAAAGTTGATTTTTAACTGATCGCCAGGGCCTACAATATAGGTATCTGGTACTGCAGCATTTTCACTCGGCATGAAAGTAGTTGGTTCACCTGCAAACAGCTCGTAACCATATGGCTTTAATTCGTCTGCTTTTGGTTTGAACCGTTCTTCATCTGTTAGCTGCTCTTTCTCTGGCTCTGCGCGCTCGCCAATACTGTTTTGTTGCTCTGTATTATTTTGATTATTGGATTGGTTTGTACCGGTGATTGTTGAAACATCAACACCGTATTGTTTTGCTAGGGCTTCTTGCTGAGCTTTTGGCAGCTTTTTAAATTGCTCAATTTGAGAAGCTGTTGGCGTAAAAGCCAAAGTACTAAAACTACAAAGTAGAATAAAAGCACTAATAAATTGTGTAAAAACTTTCACGAGTAGGTATATCCCTAGGTCTACAACCAAAATTGGTGGCTATAATACATTAATTTTGAGCAAATAAAAAAGGGACTTTCGCCCCTTTTGTCACTTTAGTGTCATTAACTTAGTTACATTGGTTAAAAACTGTAAACCAACGTGAATGACGTTTCAGTATCTGTACTTTCTTTATCATCAGCAACGTCTGAGTTGTTGGTAACATTAAAAGCTACTTTCATTTGTAGCGAGCCGTTTATTTTTGCAAGCAATGCAGTTTCTGAACGAGTTTTAGTGTTTGTATCACCGTACTCCACAGCAACTAATTGGGTAAAACGGGCACTTTCAGAAATTTGCCAGTTGTAATCTAACTTACCTAAGGCAATTACTTCGCCTTCAAACTCGCCAGCAAGAGAGTTACCGTTATCATCTATTTCAGTGCTGTCATCTGGGTATTCAAAATATTTATAACCAGGACCAACTTCGGCGCTTAACCACATTGTCTTTTCGTTTAATAAACGTAGACCGTAACCAGCAGAAATTACCGACTCACTTCTATATGCTCCAAAATAATCTGAAACGTGTGAACCATAAATGAATAAATGAGAATGATCTTCATTTAATTTGTAATTGCCTTGAGCAGAAATTGAGTACTTTTCGTTAGTGCGCTGCTTATTTTTGTCGCCATCAGCATCTTCAACTTCATCTTCTTTGTAGATGCCGTCTAGCTTGTATTCGTTGTTCCAGTTTTCAAGGTTGTGTTGTACCTTGATACCACCTTTTAGTGTGGTTGTTTCGGTATTACCACTAGTGATAATAGCACCAAGTTCACTGGTAACTTCCCACGTTTTTTGATCTGCGTCTGCAGCGAATGCATTTGTTGCAGCAGAAGCTGCAACTAAAACTGATAAAAGCTTTAATTTCATTAAAAAATAACCTTTGTATGAATGTATATCTATTTTATTAAAGCGTTACTTGTTAGAGCAAGCTAAATAGCTTATTAATTAAATTAAAAATTTTCATGCAGAAAATCCACATGAAAATTTTATAAGCAATTTTACTGCTACAACAATTAAGAAGAACCTTAATTTAATAGGTATTTAAAATTAGTCTTGCTTGTGTAAATGAACATCCATTTGCGGAAATGGGATGGCAATATCTGCATCATCTAATGCAATTTTAATATTTTCCATTAATGACCAGTAAGTAGGCCAGTAGTCTGCAGCGTTAACCCAAGGGCGAACAACAAAGTTTACGCTAGAATCACCTAGCTCAGATACAGCTACTGTATAAGCTGGGTCTTTTAGTATGCGCGCTTCTGCATCTAATACAGATTTTAGTACTTCTTTTGCTTGGCGTAAATCAGCATCGTAACCAACACCAATAACTAAATCGATACGTCGAGTAGACTCTCGCGAGAAGTTAGTAATAGCACCAGACATTATTTGAGAGTTTGGTACGATGATTACTTTATTGTCTGGAGTACGAAGCTCAGTTGAAAATATTTCGATTTTCTTAACAGTACCCATTTTACTACCAGCTTCTACAAAGTCACCAGATTTAAACGGACGAAGTAAAATAATTAGCACGCCTGATGCAAAATTAGATAGTGAACCTTGTAATGCTAAGCCAACAGCTAAGCCTGCAGCACCTAAAATAGCGATGAACGAAGTTGTTTCAATGCCAATTTGCGAAAGTGCCATTAATATGGTTACTGCGAACACAAGAGTGAACACGATGCTAGCAACAAAAGATCCAACTGCCTTATCTACTTTCTTCTTAGCAAAACCTTTTTCAGTTAAGTTAGAACAAAACTTAGCAACACGACTACCAATTAAAAAGATAACAAGCGCAACAACAGCTTGAATACCATAATGTAAGATTAGGCCTGAGTTTTCGTTAAGCCAATTAAGTACTGAATCCATATTTACTCCAAATGTTTTTTATTAAGCGTTTTCCGAGCATTATTATACATTAATTTACAATTTATTCTCATGAAATAATGAATTAATACTATTAAACATAACTTCATTCGATTTTTTAGGGGTAATTCTGTGCCAAATATATCCTCTGGTATGGATAAATATTAGTTGCCCAACGCTGATTACATTTGCATGGTTTAAATTATTTTAATTTATTTCACTTTTGGGCTTCACAACATTTATTATTTTATGTATTATGCGCGCCACACCAAACAAGGTGTGTGTAGTGGCGGTTGTAGCTCAGTTGGTAGAGCCCCGGATTGTGATTCCGGTTGTCGCGGGTTCAAGCCCCGTCAATCGCCCCACTTTTTCTCCTAGTAATACCCTTTATTTATATTTTAATAATCTCCCTAAATTATCTTTTTATATCCTATACAGCATATCTAACCTTTGTTACCCAAATTAATTACTATTCTAAGCTAAAGCAGTCTATCAGCAACCTCCCCTATTTTAATAAGTGTAATTAGAAGATTTATTAAACAAGTATTTAGCCTAAATTAAATAACATTTATTTAACCAATGTGATTACATTGGCTGTACTTAAGTACAAAAAGTGCTAAATTTCTAGTACATACATCTCTTTTTATACAAAACATCAAACTTCTACTGGGATATAAAATTAAGCATGATTAAACAGGTTTTAAGAAATTTACTGTGTAGTTGTTTAGCTGTAATGAGCTTTAACTCATTGGCTCAAAGCAATGATGAATATAATAAGCTACTGATTGAACTTCAAAAATTAGTTTCTGAAAAAAAATATACTCAGGCTTATCAAAAAAGTAATAGTGAATACCAGTACCTGGGTGAACCCGTATACGATTTTTTACTAGGGATCTCTGCCCTTAATACAGGACATCCGGCGCCAGCTGTATTTGCCTTTGAACGTGTGGTTGAAAACAACCCAAGGTGGTATCAAGCTCGCTTGTATTTAGTGCGCGCTTATTTAACAGTTAATAATTTACCTGCTGCTGACACACAAGCTTTAATACTGATTAACTCACCTAATACACCTAATAACATAAAATCTTCAGCACAGTCGTTACTTGATACAACCACACTTAAAAAACAAGAAGCTAGGCGTTCTTATAAGCAAAATATTGAGCTTGCCCTTGGCGTTGATGGCAACGTAAATGCAGGTACGGCAGAAGATACAATTATAATTCCTAACATTGGTGAATTTTTATTATCGCCAGAAAGTAAAAGTACGCAAGACAACTATGCGCGACTAAATTATAGAGGAAAGTACTCCCACCCTATAGATCAAAAGAGTTTAATCACTTTGAGTGTTAATACTGGGTGGTACAAATTTGCAGAACTCAGCCAATACGATCGTATAAACGCGCACATTAATGCTGCTTATCAATATAAACAAAATGACATAAGTTGGTTTGCACAAGTATCGACGACTCCATTAATGCTTGATGGCGATCTTTATCGTACTGAATCAGCTTTAACAGCAGGTGCTAATTATAAGCTGAATAAACAAGTTAATTTATTTAGCTCTGCGACTGCTGGTGTTTTGAATAATAGGTTTGATGAAAAGCTCGATAATTCGTTTTATGCATTAAATGCAGGTGCTAGCTATGCAACTAATCAATGGTTTCAAAGTTTAAGCGTTAACGCCAAAAACGAAAAAGCCGATATTACTGAAGGCGAATTTAATAGCCGAAATATTACTAGCTTGTACTACCAAGCAAACACTCAGCTGGCTCAACATTGGCAGTTGTTGTCTCTTGCTGGATACCAATGGATTAATTATAAAGAAGATCACCCTTTATTTTTACAAGAACGTGCCGATAACCTCTTTATGCTTTCGACTACTGTTCGCTATTTAGTTAATCGTGATTTAGCAATACAGTTGGCTGCAAACTATCAAGATAAATCCAGTAATATTTCTTTATTCGAATATGACCGTTTAGATATCAATTTAAGCGCTTCTTACTCATTTTAATTTAAGGTATTTATGAAACATTTACTCCCTGTAATTACCACTTTACTGTGTGTAAGTTTTTATACGCAAGCAAATGATCCTGCTGGTAAAACTATTTTAGCGCGAGGCTCAGTACTTGCGGTTGATGGAAGCTCTGAACAACAACGACAGTTGCAGCGCAGAGATACCGTTTTTGGTGTAGATCGCATTACGACTGGAGAGAAAAGTAAAGCGCAGTTTTCGATGTCGGATGGTGGTTTAATCGCTTTAAAAGAAAATTCAGAACTAAATATTGCTAACTACGAATTTGATGCTAATACCCAACAAGGTTCTGCTTCTATTGAGTTACTTAAAGGTGGTTTACGCTCTATTTCAGGTGTAATTAAAAAAAATGGCGGCTCTTATAGTGTAAAAACTCCCGTGGGCTCTATTGGTATACGTGGAACACATTTTGAAGTTCAGCTCGTTGAAGGCAATGTATTTTTAGCTGTATGGGATGGCGCAATAGATCTAACTTTAGAAAATAATAGCGTAGTTTCTTTGGGTGATAACGAAGCATTTTCGTTTGCGCAAATTACAGCTTCAGGTGAAGTATTAAAAACGACGCGTGCGGCACGTGTGTTTGATCAAAATATTGTAACGATCGATCCTAAAGATGACAACGAAGAAGAAACTGAGCAAGTAGCTGCAACTGAAGTTGAAGTAAATGCCTTTGAAACAGATACAGATGCTATGGATGTATATTCTGAACAACAATTTCAAACAGTTAGCAGCGCGTCTTTAGTAGATCAAATAGCTCAGCGCCAAGGTGTATTTAACTATGAAGCATCAAGCTTTAATGTAAATTCGAGTGTGGGTGCTGTTACTGACTTTGCTATGACTATGGCTGTTGATTTTGATAATGGCACAGTGCCTGATGGCGAAATTAGTTTTAATGACGCCGGCGGAAATTGGTATGCGGCTTACAGCGGTTTAATAAATTTAAGCGAACTTGACCTAGCCGTTACATTTGCATCCCATGGTAACAATAAAGCCGAAGGTGATGTTGAGGCAATATTTTTGAATGACTTAGACAACATTACTGGCAACTTTAATCTTAACGAAATAAATAATCCGGATGTAAATGCTAGCGGTTCTTTTAAATTAGAACCATAAACACATTGGATACAAAGCTTTTATTATGGAGTATTTAAAATGACAGCAAAGAATATATTTTTGCTTGGTTCTATGGTGTTTTTGTTAAGTGCTTGTGGAGGTTCAGAAGAAAGCCCTGCTCAAGAGACTATACAATCACCTACAGCTGAAGTATTAACGCCAACAGTGACTAGCTATATAAATTTAGCTGGCGTTATAGCAAGTAATCAAACCAAGAATACAAAAGTTTTAGGTGCTGTCACTTCAAGTAGAGGAGTTGTTGGATCAAGCATAGCCAATACGCGCACTAATATTGTTTTTTCACAAATAAACGAAACCGTGCAAGGCAATGTTTCTTTTTTACTTGAAGCTTCGGATGCGGATGGCATTGCTGAAGTTAATTTAGTGCTCCCTAGCGTAAATAAAAGCATATCACTGTGTTCTTCTGATTGTGGTTTTGACTACGAAAAATCAATTATAGGCCTCAGTCCTGTGCTTTATGGGGTAACTCCAGGAGAGATACGCCTAGAAATATGGATAACTGACACTTTAGATAACCAAGTCCTTGCTGATGCAATTACTTTTAACTGGCAACCATATCAAATTGAAGGGGTTACAGCTCAGCGAGACGAAGATAATATTAATCTTTCGTGGCAAGCTAACCCCGAACTTAATCGTTATAATGTTTATATTGCAACTCAAGCGGGTGTCTCATCTACTAATATTAATGAGTTAGAAAATGGGCAACAATTTTTAAGTATTCAAGATACTGCATTGAGCATTACCGAGTCATTGACAGATAAAAGTTATCAAGTACTTATTACCGGTGTTGATGGCAGTGGTGAAAGTGGCTTTGCTAATACAATAAACATAGCACCAGTGGGTGGAGAGCTTGCATTTGCGCCAGAAGCTAATGCCGATCAGTTTCAGATAAGTGAAGATCAAACTCTACAAGGCAACGTATTAACAAATGATACAAATCAATACAGTGGCGATTTACGTGTAAATGCTGATGCCTTAATTCTACCGCAGCATGGCACGCTTAATATAAATGAAAATGGGGATTTTACTTATATCCCTATTGCAAACTTTAATGGTGAAGATGCCTTTAGCTATCAAGTTGCTAACGAGCTAGGTATGACAGACACCGCAGTTGTAGAGATAACTATTTTAGCTGTTAATGACGCCCCTATTGCGCTTGATAATACTTATAACATTACAAACAATGGAGCCTTAGTTGTCCTATCGCCTGGCTTACTTATTAACGATAGCGATATAGACTTAGATAACTTAACTGTTGATACAACGCCTGTTAGCGAACCGACAAGAGGACAATTAACTCTTTTTGATAATGGTGGCTTTGAATACCAGGGCGAACAAAACATGCAAGGTGAAGACAGCTTTCAGTATAGAGTTGTTGATGCACAAGGTGCTCAGGCTATTGCAAATGTAACCATTGTAAGTTCAAACACTAACGTAGCCCCAATAACAAAAAATGATAGCTATAGTTTAAGCGAAGATGAAACACTTGTGGTTACAGCAGCCAATGGTGTGCTTAGTAACGATACTGATCCAAATAATGATAGTTTTTCAGTTGATGAAACATTTATTGTAGCACCTACACATGGCCAACTATTGTTAGCAATTGATGGCAGTTTTAGTTATGTACCAGATGCAAATTTTAATGGTGTTGATCAATTTCAATATCAAGCTATTGACGCTTTAGGAGCGACTTCTACAGCGACAGTAACTTTAATAATAAACAGTGAACCTGATAACCCTGTCGCACAAAATGATGCCTATCAATTTAGTAAAAATAAACTATTTGAAGTAACTACGCAAAATGGCCTACTAGTTAACGATTTTAATATTGAGGCTGGCGATTTATCAGTTAATACCACTGCAATTAATACAACTCAAAATGGCGAGCTTACATTAAAAGTTGATGGCTCGTTCACCTATCAGCCAGACTTAGGTTTTATTGGTGTAGATAGCTTTACTTATTCAATTTCAAATGAGCAAGGCTTAACCGCAACAGCTCAAGTAACATTAAGTGAAAGCGGTGTTAATACTTTTCCAGAAGCCAATGACGATCAATATACGTTAGATGAAGACAGCTCTGCATCTCTATTAGATGTGCTAGCTAACGACACTGATGCAGATGGCGATACAATTACTATTTCTAACATACAAAATATTGTTGGAGAAGCGACTATTGTTGCCGGCAAAATACAGTTTACTCCACCAGCAAACTTTTCAGGTGAGATAGTACTAACTTACACTATTACTGATGGCTATAGTGTTGGTAATGAAGGTATAAACGATAGAACAGCAAGTGTGACTATTACAGTTACACCCGTTAATGATACCCCTATTGCAAATGCTGATTCAATAACGATGAACGAAGATGCCCCTGCGGTATTAGTTAACGTATTAGCTAACGACTCCGATATTGATGGCGATATTCTTGCCATAACAGCTGCTACTGCAGATATAGGCTCTGCATCTGTTGTTGATAATAAAATTCAATACACTCCTGTTGCTAATACAAATGGAACAGCAATTATTAGCTACACAATAAGCGATGGAAGCGGCGGTACTGCAACTACAAACTTAACAATTACTATACTACCAATAAATGATACTCCAATTGCAAACGCTGACTCAGCTACAATTGATGAAGATGCTGCCCCAATACTAATAAACGTATTAGCAAATGACTCTGACGTGGATGGCGATAGCCTCACTATCAGCGCTGTCTCGGCAGATACTGGCTCGGTCTCAGTGATAAGCAATCAAATTCAATACACTCCTGAGACTAACAGCAACGGTTTAGCAACAGTTACTTATACTGTAAGTGATAGTAGCGGTGGTACAAGTACAACAACATTAACTATCACTATTACTCCCGTAAACGATGCCCCAGTTGCAAACGCAGACTTGGCTACCATGGCTGAAGATGCTGCGCCAATACTAATAAACGTATTAGCAAATGATTCAGACGTGGATGGTGATAGCCTCACGATCAGCGCAGCCTCGGCAGATATTGGCACAGTCTCAGTGGTTGGCAATCAAATTCAATACGCACCTGCAGCCGATAGCAACGGCTTAGCAACCGTCACTTATACTGTTAGTGATAATAATGGTGGAACGAATACCGCTACGGTTACTATTACGATAACTGCAGTGAACGATGCACCTGTTGCTAATAATGATACCGCGACCATGGCTGAAGATGCAGCGCCAATATTAATAAACGTATTAGCAAATGACTCAGATGAAGACGGCGACAGCCTAACAATAAGTGCAGCCTCAGCTGACATTGGTACGGTTTCAGTAGTTGGCAATCAAATTCAATACACCCCAGCTGCCAACGCCAATGGACTCGCCACAATAACTTATACTGTTAGTGATAATAATGGTGGAACGAATACCGCTACGGTCGCTATTACGATAACTGCAGTGAACGACGCACCTATTGCCAATAACGATACCGCGACCATGGCTGAAAATGCAGCGCCAATACTGATAAACGTATTAGAAAATGACTCAGATGTAGATGGCGACAGCCTGGCGATCACTTCAGCATCAGCTGATATTGGCTCAGTCTCAGTAGTTGGCAATCAAATTCAATACACCCCTGCACCGAATGAAAATGGACTCGCCACTATAACTTATACTGTTAGTGATAATAATGGTGGAACGAACACTGCTACACTCACTATTACGATAACTGCAGTAAACGATGCGCCTGTTGCCAATAACGATACCGCGACCATGGCTGAAGATGCTGCACCAATACTGATAAACGTATTAGCAAATGATACTGACTCTGATGGCGATAGCTTGGTGATTGCTTCAGCCTCAGCTGATATTGGCTCGGTCTCGATAATTGGCGATAAAATTCAATATACACCTGCAACCAATATCAATGGACTTGCCGCAGTAACTTATACTGTTATTGATAATAATGGTGGAACCAATACAGCCACAGTAGCCATTACCGTAACAGCCGTTAACGATGCCCCCGTAGCGTCAGTTCAAATTTTTAGTATTAATGAAAATGCTACAGATGGTGACATTATAGGGACTGTTAGCGCGTCAGATATTGAGAACCAGACCTTAACTTATAGTTTAACTGGCGGTGACACTGCTTTATTTGAAATTAATAGTAGCTCTGGTGTTTTATCAACCGCAGGTGAAAGCCCATTTGATTTTGAAACAACTAATCAATATATCTTAAATATCACTATAACTGATGATGGCACCCCTAATGAAAGTTCAAACGTTAACATAACCGTTAATATTACTGATGAAGTTGAGCTTTTTATACCAACTGAAGATGTGGCATTTGGCCGCCCAATTACAGGAGAGCTTGATCTTTCAGACATTTTTTCTGGTGGCGAATTTAAAGACAGTATAGAGCTTAATGGCAACCTTTATTTTGTTGGTTTTACCAACAATGCTGATAAAGACCTTCTTATTGTCTCTTACTCAAACAATGGTGATATGAATACTGCCTTTAATAACACCGGCACTAAAATACTCGATTTAGATCAAGACGAAGAAGCCACCGCTATTATTTCTGACGGTACAGATCTTTTCATTGCCTATTCTAGTTTTGATGGTACCCATAATGAAGCTTGTATACTTAAAATGGATCTCGCTGGAACGTTAAGCACTGGTTCGGATGATGACGATGATGATGACGACGACGATGAAAGTGGCGCAGATATTCAATGTACAACGCTTAATAGTACTACCGTTATTAATGACCTTGAAATTGATGGCGATAAATTACTGGCTGTGGGCAAACACTTTGACGGCACTCAAAACGATAGCCTATGGATACATTACAAAAAATCAGATTTAGATTTTGAGAACTCTACTCCAGCTATTGTAGATGTTAGCGGCGCTAATCGAGATGATGAAGGCTTTGCCGTTAAGAACTTTGATAAGTCTGATTACTTAGTTGTAGGGAGTGTTACCAATGCAGAGGGAACAAAAGACTCTCTACTTCGTTATTTAAAATCTGATGGCGATAATGACAATAACTTTAATGGTGGCGCTGCACTAACAATTGATATATCTGATAATGATACAGACGACGAACTTTTTGCGGTAGGCGGAGTTGTTGATTCTGAATTTACTGCCTTTGCCGGTGGGTATGTAACAAGAACCAGCGGTGAAAAAGAAGCCGTAGTATTAGCTATTAATGAAGATGGGGAACTAATTACCACTTTTGGCAGTGCTGGTATAGCAATTTACGATGTTGATGGTAATGGCGGAAATGGTAATGGCGGCGCTAAAATTTCCGGTATTAAACACGAACCTATTAACAATGGTATTAGTTTTTCGGGGACTACAGGCGTATCAGCCTCAGAAAAATTATTTTCAGCACGGATTAATGATGAAGGTGCTTTAGATGGCGCCTATGGCACCTCCGGCATTAATATAATTGATGGTATAAGTGGTAAGCAATTTGCCAATACTTTAGCTATCGACTCTAATGACACTATTTGGGTAGCAGGTGTTAACGATGATTCAAATACAAAACCGTTTATTGCAGCAATTGACGACCAAGCCACATTATTTAGTAACTTTGAAACCAATGGTTACTTTACCTTTACTAATTCAGTAGATGCAACTAACGATGAATCAATGCACGTTTTACAGCTTAGCAATGGCCCTGATGCTGGGAAATATATTCTTGCATCAACTGCTAAATCGGGCTCAACGACTAAGTTAGTATTAACACGCTTTACGAGTGCGGGTGATATCGATACTGGCTTTAGCGAAAGTGGCCATAAAGAAATTGCCATAGGTTTGAGTAACTCACGCATCGCTTTAACCGAGCAAAGCGACGGTAAATTAGTTATTGCAGGCTCTAAAAATAGTGAAAATGGTGAAGCGGGTTTTGTAGTTAAAGTTGATCAGTCTGGTAATTTAGACACATCATTTGCAACAGACGGGGTATACACAAGCTCTGTAAGTGGCGCAGAATTGGTAAACCTGACAGATATTGCACTTGATAATAGCGGTAACATTACTTCTGTTGGATCAATCGTAACAAGCGGTACTCCTAGCCCAATCGTTATAATGTTAACGCCAGAAGGCACCCTCGAGCCTAACTTTGGCACTGGCGGAAGTATCATAGGCTCAGCCTTTGAGTACTATAACCGCGTACATACCGACAATGCAGATATTTTCATTGGTGGTAAATCAGTATTAAGTGGCACTTCAAAGCTAATTGCATTGAAGCTAAGCTCAAACGGTACTGAGGTCTTTAAATATGTAGGTGAAGAAACCACAGATACCGACAATAAAATAGTGCGGATTTTAACTGACACAACCGGGAAGTTATATTTAATAGCAAACCTTATTGATTCGCCAAATAAAGCCAATGTTATTAGGTTGCTTGTTACGGGTGCGCTTGATACTAGCTATGCTGTAAATGGTGTCGGTGAATATACCTTGGCATCCAGTGGTGACACTGAGCTAAATGGTGCAGCGCTCAATAGCAGCAATCAACTTATTTTAGCCGGCAAGGCTAACGATAAAGGAATGTTAGCGCGTATTTTAACTAACGGTACTTTAGATAATACGTTTGGAGCCAGTGGTGCCGGATTTTATGAAGCAAGCCAATGTGCTAGTACACATGTATTTACTTCAATCATTCTGCAAAATGATACCCAAGTTGTTGTAAGCAGCACCTGTAATGATACTAACTCTAGCAATGTTAGTATTTCTAAATTCAATTTTGTAGAAGATGGAGCTTAGCCTTAAATTATGAAAGTTGAATTTTTTGGTGTTAGAGGCTCAATGGCTTCAGCTGGAAGTAATACCCACATTTTTGGGGGAAATACCTCATGTGTGTACATTGAACAAAATAATGGCAAAGATCTTATTTTAGATTCTGGTACCGGTATTGTAGAACTCGGTACACGTTTATTAGAAACACAAAGCCCTATCAATATTTTGCTAACACATAATCATTGGGATCATATTCAAGGGTTTCCTTTTTTTAAACCTATATACCAACCCAATCGCGATATAACTATTGCTGTGGGTAACGTTGATGATAAAAAAAGCCAAGATGCCATATTAAAGCAAATGAGTGGTTCGTACTTTCCGGTGTGTTATCAAGATTTACCTGCCAACATTACGCTTAATACTGATTTATCGTCTCAAAAGCAATTTACACTTAATGGTTTTTTGGTTTCGACTGCTCCACTAAATCACCCAGGTGGTGGTACTGCTTATTGTATTAAAGCGGATGAAAAAAAGGTGGCTTACGTTACCGACAATGAGCTAAACCCGCCAGAAAAAGCAAAAACAAGCATTAGCGAATGGGTCAACTTTATTGAAGGCGCTGATTTACTGATTCATGATGCTCAATTTATAGATGCAGACTTGCCTCTTAAACATGGTTGGGGGCATAGCACTATAGATCAGGTTGCTGAGCTGGCTATAAAAGCGAGTATTAAAAATGTGGTTATTATTAGCCACGACCCATCAAGAACCGATGAGCAGTTATCAGCTATAGAAAAATACCTACAAATAAATTACGCAAAACAAGTAACGATTGAATGTGGTCGAGAAGGACGAGTTTTTGATTTTTAGCCTATCAAGGAGCGTTACTCATTAGTTCCTTAAAACCAATTACTTCAAAGCACTTTTTCATTGGCGCTGTTATTACATTATTAATCGCATCAATAGAGCTATTTTCAACTGGGTCGCTCGCAAAGTTAGTTAACCGCGTAGAAGGTATAATATACGACTCTCGGCTTTTACTAACACTTTCAGAGGCGCCTAGGCGTATTGATGAAACCGTTGTAATAATTGATATCGATGAAAAGAGCATGCAAGAACAAGGACGCTTTCCTTGGAGTCGCTCAAAAGTAGCTGACCTTGTTACAAAGCTTACCGATGCAGGTGTTATTGTTATTGCATTCGATATATTTTTTTCTGAGCCGGAAGAAAATCCTGTTACAAAAATCATGTCCGAAATACCCAATTTATCAAAAAAGTACACTATACCCTTTGCTGAAATTACTAAACAAGTCGATGCAGACTCAAAGCTAGCAAGCGCATTATCTAAAAATGATACTGTTCTTGGTTTTTTATTAATTGATGAACAACTCACAAATCAAAACTTGCCAGCTAAAAGCAGTGTTGTATGGGCAAATGCGGATCATACTAATTCACAAATAAACCACTTCCCTGGTGCTATTGTAAATATTCCTCAGTTACAAAATGCGACAACGGGTACCGGTTTTATCAATGCACATAGCGATGAAGATGGTTTTATACGTAAAGCAGCTCTTGTAAATCGAGTTGGCGATAAGCTCTACCCTTCTTTAGCACTTGAAGTTGCTCGGCTGTATACCCTTGCTGAAAACATAGAAACCCGTTCCAATATGTTAGATGGTATAACCTTATTCGAAGGTATAAAGTTTCAAGATAAGTGGATTCAAACTGATGAGTATGGGCAAGTATTAATTCCTTACAAAGGCCGTGCGCATAGCTTTCCTTATTATTCGGCTACCGATATTTTGACCCAGCGAATTGGCTCAGAGGAATTAGAAGGCACTGTAGCGTTTATTGGCACATCGGCAATTGGGCTTGCAGATTTAAGATCAACACCGGTTGGTTTGCAGTACCCTGGTGTTGAAGTACATGCCAACATATTTGAAGGGTTAATGCACCCAGAACTACTTCCATCTAAACCTAATTGGTCACTGGGAGCAAGCTTACTCATCATTGCATTAACTGGTAGCGTATTGTCGTTTTTTAGCCACGGTAAGAGCGCACGTTTTATTATTATTTTGTCTCTTATAGTCACAAGTGTCGTTATATTTTCAAACGTTTATTTATGGTCAGTACAAAAAATTAGTTTACCTTTATTAATGCCTCTTTTACTCATCATTATATTAGCGGGTTACTATATCATTGTTGGATCTATCGCTGAGATGAAGCACAGCCGAAAAATAAAATCGATGTTTGACCAATATGTACCTCCTGAGCGTATAGACCAGATGATATTACAAGGCAAAAGTTTATCTCAAAAAAGTGAGCGAAAAAATATGACGGTACTATTTGCCGACATCCGTAGCTTCACTTCTTTATCCGAAAGTATGTCACCTCATCAATTAAGCGACTACTTAAACGAATACCTTACAGCTATTACCAAAATCATATTTGATCATAACGGAACTATTGATAAGTACGTAGGCGATATGGTGATGGCATTTTGGAACGCCCCACTAAAAGATGAAAACCACGCTCGCCATGCTGTTGAAGCCGCAATGGCTATGATAAACGGGTTAACGCAAATAAATCAGTTATTTGCAAAAAGCAGCCAGCCTGCAATAAAAATTGGTATAGGCTTAAGTACTGGCGACATGAATGTAGGTGATATGGGATCGGTTTACCGTAAAGCCTATACAGTTCTTGGTGATACTGTTAATTTAGGTGCTAGAGTAGAAAGCTTGACCAAATTTTACGGCGTAGCTATTCTTGTTACAGAAGAGACTATGAAGGAATGCCCTCATATTTCATTTCGTTTAATAGATAAAGTGCAAGTTGTCGGAAAAACAACGGCGGTACAGTTGTTTGAGCCTATAAATTTTATAGATAAGCTCGATGAAGAGCAGTTAAATGAAGTTGAAAAATCACAGCAAGCCATAACTCTTTTTTATAATAAAAAATGGCCACAAGCACTTAGCTTATTTAAAGAACTACAAAGCACGACCGTATTTAGCTCTGACGTTTATAGTATTTTTATCGAACGTATTAAGGGCACTGATTTGCAAACACTCGCTAAGGATTGGAATGGTGCCTTCAAACATACTAAAAAGTAGTAAACATATGCGACAGCACATTATAGATAAAACAAATCTTCAGCATTTTATCGATATTAGCATTAGGCTAACAACAGAAAAAAATTCGTCTAAGTTACTTGATGAAATACTGCAAGTTGTGATGTCGATAGCAAATTCTGATGCTGGCAGCATTTACTCGATTACCCCAAACAAACAACTCAAGTTTGAAACGGTAATAAATAAATCATTGAATCTCTATTTAGGTGGCACTTTAGGGAGCCCTGTTGATTTTCCTAATATAGATCTTTTTATTGATGGCAAACCAAATGAAACAGCTATTGTTGCTCACTCCGCGAACTCTGGCGAAGTGATTAATATTCCTGACGTGTATGATGCCCTGCCCTTTGATATGAGCGCAGCTCGCAAAATGGATGCACGCACGGGTTATCGCTCTGAGTCCATGCTAACAATCCCCTTGAAAGATCATGAAGATGATATTATTGGTGTCATTCAGCTTATAAATGTTAAAGACGAGCAAAATAAAAATATTCCTTTTAGTGAAGAACTCGCCACTTTAATTCGATCTTTTGCCTCTCTAGGCGCTATTTCATTAACTAACTCAACACTGATTAAGGGAATGGAAGATCTTTTTTCTACCTTTGCTGAAACAATTGCAATGGCAATAGATGAAAAATCACCTCATACCGGCGGCCATTGTAAAAGAGTGCCAGCGCTCACATTAATGTTAGCTGATGCAGTCCATGATATAGATAAAGGTCCATTGGCTTCATTTTCGATGAGTGAAGCTGACCGCCATGAACTTGATATAGCAGGCTGGTTACATGACTGTGGGAAAATCGCGACTCCCGATCACATTATGGAAAAGTCGACAAAACTAGAAACTATTTTTGATCGAATAAAATATGTAGATGCTAAATTTGAAATAATTAGCCGAGATTTAAAAATAGCGTATCAGCAAAAAATCATCTGTGCGATGAAGCTGCAAAAACCTATCGAAGTTCAACAATTTGAACGACTACTTGATACCGAACTTAAACAGTTGGCATTAGACCGTGCATTATTACAGCGTGTGAATGTAGGAGGCGAGTTTTTAGGTGATGCAGAACTTGAGCACATTGAACGCATTGCAAACAAATACCAACTCGTTATAAATGATATTAATACACCATTGCTCTCAGCTGATGAAGTTGAAAACTTAACAATACGAAGAGGCACGTTAACCGAAGCCGAACGTGAAGTAATGAAGCGTCATATGGATGTAACTAAAAATATTTTAGATGCCCTACCGTTCCCTAAACACTTAAGCAATGTTACTGAATATGCTTTAGGTCATCATGAAAAACTTGACGGTACTGGTTACCCTAGAGGTTTAACCAAAGAGCAAATGTCGGTGCCTGCAAGGTTAATGGCTATTACGGATATTTTTGAAGCGCTGTCTGCGGTAGACAGACCTTACAAAAAAGCAAAACCGGTCAGTGAATGTTTGTTTATTTTGGGGTCAATGGTTGCTAAAAACCATCTTGATGCTGACATTTTTGCTATTTTTATTGAGTCACAAGTTTATAAAAATTACATCAATGAGTATGCAAATCCTGAGCAGTTAGATGAGATAGATTTTGATAACTTACCAGGCTACACACCTATAAGTTAATAGTTATAAAAGCGCATTTCCATCTAAAAAGCTTTATTGCAAACAAAACTATTCAAACAAAAAAATGCCACCTTACGGTGGCATTTACACACGGGGTTATTTCTACTTATAGAAATCCTTTTACTTTTTATTTGTTTTTTAGTGTTGTTTTATTAACAAAAAATATGGTCATAAAGGTAGCATTAAGCGCTTTATGTAGCAACCGTAAAAGAAAAAGTTCATTTTTCTGCCATATTTCTGAAATAAACCAAAACGCAATTAAATTCGCTTCTAAAAAATAGCTATATCTTTATACACACGTATTTTTCTTCTAGGTATTCATCAAGCCCTTGATGCCCGCCTTCACGGCCTAAGCCCGATTGCTTAACGCCACCAAATGGTGCAACTGGGTTGGATATAACACCTTCATTTACGCCGACCATACCAAATTCAAGCCCTTCACTAACTCGGTAGACTTGCTTAATGTTTTGGCTGTAAAAATAAGCTGCTAGACCAAATGGTACATCGTTAGCCAAGGCAAGCACTTCGCTTTCTTCGTCAAAAGGAATAACCGTTAATACTGGACCAAATACTTCTTCGTGGTAAATATCCATCTCGGTAGTTACGTTATTTACTATTAATGGGTTTTGAAAGCTGCCACCTAAGTCACTATTATCGCCAATCAACGTAGCGCCTTTATCGAGTGCGTCTTGTACTAACTGTTGTACTTTCTCTTTGGCTTTAGGATAAATGAGTGGACCAATATCGACATCGTCTTCAAAACCATTTGCCACTTTTAACGCTGCAACCTTAGGGGTGATTTTTGAAAGTACCTTATCGAGAATATTACGCTGTATAAAAATACGGTTTGCTGCAACACATGCCTGCCCACTATTTCTAAATTTAGCCGCCATTAATCCTTCAACTGCTTCATCTAAATCTGCATTATCAAAAATAATAAAAGGAGCATTACCACCGAGCTCCATTGATGTACGTTTAATTGTGTCTGCACATTGCGATAGTAACTGCTTACCTACACCGGTAGAGCCGGTAAATGTAAACTTACGCACGATTTCTGAATCAGTCAGCATTTTACCGACTGTTTTGGCATCTTGTGAAACCAATACATTAAATGCACCTTTAACAAAACCAGCTTGGTCGGCTAGATGAGCAAGCGCAATAGCACATAGTGGCGTGTGTTCAGAAGGTTTAAGTATAAAACTACAGCCCGCAGCGTAAGCTGGAGCTACTTTACGAGTAACCATAGCAACAGGAAAGTTCCACGGCGTTATACCCGCTACAACACCTACAGGCTGCTTAAAACTAGTTAAACGATGCGAGTTATCTGTTGGCGGAATTACATCACCGTAACTGCGCTTGGCTTCTTCTGCAAACCATTTGATAAAACCAGCACCGTAATCAATTTCGCCAAGCGATTCTTTGAGCGGCTTGCCTTGCTCTTTGGTCATTAGCTCTGCAAGAGTTTGTTTGTGCTTTATAACTAGCTCATACCAGCGCATCAACGTTTCGCTTCGCTCGGTCGCATTCGTAGTTTTTAACTTAACAAAAGCCCCTTGAGCTGCAGTTATTGCGCTATTTATCCCCTGCTCGTCAATATCGCTTACATCAACAATACTTTTTTCGGTCGCGGGATCGTTAACGCTAAAGTGCGTATCAGTTTTATAAAATTCGCCGTTAATAAATGAGTCTGAGAAAGTTAAATTATTCAAAATAGATCTCCTAAAGGCTACGTATAAAAATTACAGGTACGTGTTAATTTAGTAACAAGCGAGGTGTAAAACCTCACCTACATCAACACACGCCAAACTTGTAGGTGCGAATTTATTTCGCGCTTATGCAACATAGCGAGGTATAAAACCTCACCTACATCAATACATATACCAAACTTGTAGGTGCGAATTTACTTCGCGCTCATGTAATTTGGTTTTAATGCAGCTTTAATGCAAAATAAAGCGAGATATAAAACCTCACTTACAAAAATGAACGCATACAAACAAAAAAGCCGCTGTATCAAACAGCGGCTTTTAATATATACATCGTTAAAAACTAGTGCTCTTCATTAACGATATTGAGATTGTACTTAGGTATTTCAACCACCAAGTCCTCATCTCTTATAATTGCTTGGCAACCAAGACGTGACTCAGGCTCTAAGCCCCATGCTTTATCTAGCATGTCATCTTCTAGCTCATCACTTTCTTCAAGTGAATCAAATCCTTCACGAATCACTAAATGACACGTAGTACATGCACACGACTTTTCGCAAGCATGCGCAATGCTAATACCATTTTTAAGCGCAGCGTCGAGTACTGTTTGGCCTGTAGGTGCTTCGATTGCAGCGCCGTCAGGACATAATTCAGGATGTGGAAGAAAAACAATTTGTGGCATTCTAATCTCTCTTAAATGTTGTCTACTGACTGCCCTGTAAGGGCCTTTTTAATTGATGCATCCATTCTGCGCGATGCAAAGTCGCTACTCGCATTATCGACTTTTTCGATAGCTGCTTTAATTTCGCCAGGCTCTTGTGCATTTTCGCGCACTTTTACCAGTTCTGCAATTTCAGTGCGTAAGTTAGCTAGTTGCATATCATCAAGCAATGCACCATCAGCTGCAAGTGATGCATTAAGCGCTTCTATTACACGCAGTGCTTCTACTTGTTGCTCTTTAAGCATACGTGCTTGCATGTCGCCTTTCGCGTTACTCATTGACTCTTTTAGCATGTTAGCTACTTGGTCGTCAGATAAACCAAACGAAGGCTTAACTTGAATTTCAGCTTGTACGCCTGTTGATTTTTCCATTGCAGATACACTTAATAAACCATCTGCATCTACCTTAAAGGTTACACGAATATGCGCAGCGCCTGCCGCCATTGGTGGAATGCCTTTTAAGCTAAACTTAGCAAGCGATCGACAATCATCAACAAGCTCACGCTCACCTTGCAGCACATGTAATGACATGGCTGTTTGGCCATCTTTGAACGTTGTAAACTCTTGCGCGCGTGCTACCGGAATCGTCGTATTGCGTGGAATGATTTTTTCAACCAAACCGCCCATAGTTTCAAGGCCTAGCGACAACGGCAATACATCAAGTAACAACATATCAGAATCAGGCTTATTGCCAATTAACACATCAGCCTGAAGCGCAGCACCTAGTGCAACAACACGATCGGGGTCGATTGAAGTCAGTGGCTCTTTATCAAAAAAGCTTTGTACTTGGCTACGTACCAGTGGCATACGGGTTGAACCGCCTACCATAATAACTTGCAGTACTTCGTCGTTTTCTATGCCAGCATCTTTTACAGCACGACGACACGAACGCAGCGTTTTTTTAACGAGTGGCATAGCCATTTCGTCAAGCGTTTCGCGCGTTACTTCTACTGTGTATTTTTGATCGTCAAACTCAAGACCTACGTTTACTTTAGCGTATTGGCTTAATGCTTCTTTACAGGCCTTTGCTTTATTGATGAATAAACGTAAAACTGAAGGTGACAACGCTGACACACCCGTTTGCTGCTTAAAGTAATCAACAAGTAGTGAGTCAAAGTCATCACCACCGAGGCTTGAGTCGCCGCCAGTTGCCATTACTTCAAACACACCCTGGTGTAATCTAAGTACTGATATATCAAATGTACCACCGCCTAAGTCGTAAACAGCAATAATACCTTCTTGGCCAGAATCTAAACCATAAGCAACCGCTGCTGCTGTTGGCTCATTTAATAAACGTAGTACGTTAATACCAGCAAGTTCTGCGGCATCTTTAGTACTTTGGCGCTGCGCGTCATCAAAGTACGCAGGCACTGTAATTACAGCCCCTAAAATTTCTTGATTACCAAAGCTTTGCTCAGCACGTGATCTTAATGCAGCTAAAATATGGCTTGATGCTTTAATTGGGCTGATTTTGCCAGCCGCAGTTTCTATTGCTAGCGCACCATTGTCTTCACAAAACTCATACGGTAATTGGCCATAACTTTGCTCTATTTCAGCCTGAGTTTTGCCTAAAAAACGCTTAACCGAAATAAGTGTATTAGCAGGATCTTGCGTTGCTGCTTGTGCAGCCTCTGCGCCAACAGTAATACCGCCTGCTTGATAACGAACAACCGACGGTAACATAGCCGCGCCAAGATCATCAGTTAACGTGCGGGCTTCGCCACTTTGTACTGTTGCAACTAATGAATTGGTTGTACCAAGGTCAATACCAATAGCTAGTTTATGTTCGTGTGGTGCCGCGCTCTGCCCCGGCTCAGCAATTTGCAATAATGCCATAATGCTCTTTAAACTCGTGTTGCTCGCTTTGCAGCAAGTAATTAATCGTCAAATAAACTGTCTTCAATGCGCTCTAGTTCGTCACGCAACTTATAAACAAACTTCAGTTTACGAATATTATCTGCGGCAAGTTGATATTGCTGCTCATCGTTACTCGCTAGTTGCTCGGCAAGTTGTGCACTGTACTGCGCGTTTAGTTGCTTAATTTGTTTTTCAAAATTTGCAATCGCAGTATCAGGATCGCTTGATGATGTTAGCTCTTCAAGCTCTTCGCGAAGTTCCATTTGCTGCATTAAAAACATTGGATCTTGCAAGGTTTGCTGCTCTGCACGAATATCAACACCTAGCTCACTCAACATATATTCAGCACGCTTTACTGGGTGCTTTAATATTTGTAGCGCATCGTTAATTTCGGCGGCGCTTTGCACAGCCATTAACTTATCGCGGCTGCTCGCATTCGCGTGGCGATCTGGATGTACAGTACGTTGTAATTCCAAGTAGTGCTTGTTAACTGTTACTAAATCAATATTGTAGTCAACTGGTATTGCAAATAACTCAAAATAGCGCATAACTTCAACCAATAAAATTCAGAAATTAATTTCAAAAATAACAAAGCCCTACATTAACTGGCAGGGCTTATTTATACTACAAAGATATTTAAATCTTAAACGGTAAAGCTTTCGCCACAACCACACTCGTCTGCTTGGTTAGGGTTTCTAAATTTAAACCCTTCATTTAAGCCTTCTTTAGTGTAGTCGAGCTCTGTGCCGTCGATGTAAACTAAGCTTTTAGCGTCAACAATTAAGGTAACACCTTTAGCCGCAAAAGTTTCATCGTCTTCGTTTAAATCGTCAACAAACTCAAGTACATAAGCAAGACCTGAACAGCCCGTCGTTTTAATGCCAACGCGCAGGCCTAAACCTTTACCGCGGTTTGCTAAAAATGATTTTACGCGGTTTGCTGCCGCATCTGTCAATGTCACTGCCATGAGTTTCTCTTCTTACTTCGCTTGTTTGCTTTTGTAGTCTGCAATTGCTGCTTGAATTGCATCTTCGGCTAAAATTGAACAGTGAATTTTCACTGGTGGTAATTCTAGCTCTGCACTGATATCAGTGTTTTTGATTGTCGCTGCTTCGTCTAGCGTTTTGCCTTTAACCCACTCTGTTACAAGTGAAGATGAAGCAATTGCGCTACCACAACCGTAGGTTTTGAATTTTGCATCTTCAATAACGCCAGTGGCAGATACTTTAATTTGCAATTTCATTACGTCACCACATGCTGGTGCGCCTACCATACCCGTTGCCACTGACGGATCGTTCTTATCTAGAGTACCTACGTTACGTGGGTTTTCTACGTGGTCGATTACTTTATCACTATAAGCCATTATTCTATCCTCATTACCTGCTAGGGTATGTGCTCACACTATTAGTGGTGAGCCCATTCAACTGAATCTAAATCAATACCTTCTTGATGCATCTCCCAAAGTGGAGACATCTCACGTAGGCGACCGATAGAGTTTTTCATTAATTCGACGGTGTAATCAATCTCTTCTTCGGTAGTAAAGCGACCAATACTAAAACGAATTGAGCTATGTGCTAATTCGTCGTTACGGCCAAGTGCACGTAATACATAAGAAGGCTCTAAGCTTGCAGATGTACAGGCTGAACCTGACGATACTGCAATGTCTTTTACTGCCATAAGTAACGACTCACCTTCAACAAAGTTAAAGCTGATGTTTACAATGCCAGGTACTGATTGGTCTTGTGTGCCGTTAAAGTATACTTCATCCATATCAGCCATAATGCCGTCGATTAAACGATTGCGTAAGGCGCTGATGTGTGCGTGATCTTTTTCGAAATCTTGCTTAGCGATTTTAAACGCAGTACCCATACCCACTAATTGGTGAGTTGCTAGTGTACCTGAACGCATACCGCGTTCATGTCCGCCACCGTGCATTTGCGCTTCAAGGCGAGCACGTGGTTTACGACGAACGTAAAGTGCGCCAACACCTTTAGGGCCATACACTTTATGTGCAGAGAACGACATAAAATCAACTTTAAGCTGTTGCACGTCAATTAATACTTTACCCGCGCTTTGCGCTGCATCTACGTGGAACATAATTTTACGTTCGCGACACATTTCGCCAATAGTCGCGATATCTTGAATTACACCTAGCTCGTTATTAACGTGCATGATGCTTACAAGTACTGTGTCGTCACGCATTGTGTCGGCAAGTTTTTGTAAATCAAGTAGGCCGTTTTCTTCAACGTCCATGTAAGTTACTTCAAAACCTTGGCGCTCAAGCTCACGACATGTGTCGATTACAGCTTTATGCTCAGTTTTAGCGGTAATAACGTGCTTACCTTTTTTCTTGTAAAACTGTGCTGCACCTTTAATAGCAAGGTTATTTGATTCTGTTGCACCCGATGTGAAAACAATTTCACGTGGGTCTGCATTAATTAAATCAGCAATATCTGTACGCGCTTGGTCAACAGCTTCTTCTGCTTGCCAACCAAAACGGTGTGAGCGTGACGCAGGATTACCAAACTTACCGTCCATTGTCAGGCATTGCATCATTTCTTTAGCAACACGTTCGTCAACAGGCGTGGTCGCTGCGTAATCTAAATAAATCGGTAACTTCATTTCTCTCTCCGCTGCAGGTCAACCTTAAAGTTGACAGCTTACTTGAATGTTTTCCAACTGCTTAATTGCATTATTGATACTGTTATCTTGGCGCGATGCTATTTCTTTCACATCTGATTTTTCCACCAATTCAGCAAGGGTAATATTATTCAAAAATTCTTCTATGCGTGCGCTTAAGTCTGACCACAAATTATGTGTTAAACAGCGCATACCACTCTGACAGCCGGTATCGGCACCTTGGCAACGTGTTGCATCGACCGATTCATCTACGGCGCTAATAATATCGCCAACAGAGATAACGCTCGCTTCACGTCCTAGTAAATAACCACCACCAGGTCCACGAACAGAACTTACTAGGCCATTTTTACGTAAACGAGCAAATAATTGTTCAAGGTAAGACAAAGAAATTTCTTGTCTTTGTGAAATATCAGCAAGGGCTACAGGACCTACACCTGTGTGTAGTGCAACATCCAGCATAGCTGTAACGGCATATCTGCCTTTTGATGTTAACTTCATAACGCCCCCTGCACAAAAGAGTGCAAATTTTAATTACCAGAGTAAATTAGTCAAGTATTATCACTTGATAAAAATTTGATTTAGAAACTCATACTTTTAAATTGTAGAGTAAACAAATTTTCAATACTTGACCTCTTTGGTCAAGTATTACAGCTATTGTAATTACCTGAGTATTTTAGTCAAGTATTAGCTAGTTATTTACCTATTGGTTTTTATAACTAATAGCTATACCTAAGTTACTTAGGGATAGCCTTATTAATTGAGGTGAGAATACCGCGTAAAATATTCATTTCGGCATCTTCAGGGTGAGCTCGGTTAAACAAACGGCGTAATTTAGTCATAACTAAACCAGGGTGTTGTTTGATGATAAAACCTGTTTTGAAAAGTGTATCTTCAAGGTGATCATAAAACAGCTCTGTTTGCTTTGAGCTTGGGTAAACAGCATCGTCCTCTTCAACCTTTTTAGGTTGTTGATTTAAAAATGCCATACGCGTTTCGTAGCTAAGTGTTTGTACGGCCATTGCTAAATTAAGCGAGCTGTATTCTGGATTAGCAGGAATACATACATGGTAATTACAAAGCTGTAATTCTTCGTTAGTTAACCCACTGTTTTCACGACCAAATACTAGCGCTACAGGGCCATTTACCGCTTCAGCAACGAGTTTTTCACCACATTCACGTGGTTCAACCATTGGCCACGAAAGCGTACGAGAACGCGCACTTGTGCCAATCGTTAATGTACAGTCAGCGATAGCTTCTTCAACGGTACCTACAATAACTGCATTGCCTAAAACATCAGTTGCGCCTGCAGCTAATGCACTTGCTTGGCTGTCTATTTCGCAAGCAGGATCAACTAAATAAAGTTTTGATAAACCCATGGTTTTCATGGCGCGAGCCGCCGAACCAATATTGCCGGAATGTGACGTGTTAACTAAAACAATGCGAATATCATCTAAGATCATTACTGTGCTACTTTGCTATGCCAAAAAATTGCGCAAATTCTAACATGAAAGTGCAATAAGATCCTAGATTCAAAAGGCTAGATCCTAAGATCTAGCCCAATATAACAATTCTTACATGGATCAGTTCTCGGGATATAACGCCGATTTGTTTTGATGCTTAAACCATTGCTGCCTTTACATAGACATCAAAACGGTTCTTTTTGGTTTTGATCTGCATGCTTGGGGTTTTGTCATTTAAAAATGGGGCGTAATCGGGGCGTTTTACTACTACGCGCTTACTGGCGAGTGGGTAGGCGAATTCGAGTAAATCGTCAGCGTCGGTATCTGCACCAACAAGTTCTTGGAATACGCGCATTTCTTTTTTAACTAATGCTGATTTTTCGCGGTGCGGGAACATGGGATCTAAATAAACCACATCGGGCATGCTTTCACATTGCGATAGTAGGGTATGGCTTGAACCAAATATTAGGCTCATATTTTCTTTCATCCACAAACCAATTTCAATATCGCTATAGGCTCGCTTTAAGCCATCGTATAAAAGTGCAGCTACAACCGGGTGACGTTCATGTAATATAACTTTGCACCCTAGCGAGGCAAGTACAAAACCATCTCGCCCAAGGCCTGCGGTAGCATCGAGTACAACAGGCGTTGCACCTTTATTTAAGCCAACCGCTTTGGCAATTGCTTGCCCTTTACCACCGCCAAACTTACGCCTATGGGCGGCAGCACCGGTTACAAAATCAACGTTAATTGCACCTAGTTTAGGCTCGTCGGTTTTAAATAGGCTTAACCCTTTATCGTCGTAATGTAAGCTAAAGCCACTGCAATTTTGCGCCCATTGGGCTAAACCAAAGCGTGTTTCTAATTCATTTAAATAAGGGCGTAACTCTTTAAAAGCACACTGAATAACCACAATAAACTCCGACGATAAAATACGCCTGTAGTATATCAACCGCTTTACTTTAAAGCACTAAAATAGCTCTATATCACTATGATGATTAGTATTAACCTTTACTGCTTCCGCTTTAGTACGTAAATTAGATATAAGTTCATTGCGGCTTTCGGCAACCTGTTTAAGCTGATATTTGATAAAGGCTAAATCACTATTAGCCGATACAAATAACTGCATCGTTTGATCCAGTTGGGATATATATAAAGTGAGATCCGCGGGATTTGCTTGTGTTTGTTGTAGCTTAATGGCGCAGTCAAGTTCATGTAGCTGTTCTATAAATATTTTAGTACTTTTGTTTTGCTCTACATTTTGAGTAGTTAACTGCTTAACAATGTCTTGAAGGGCTGTACTTATTTGAGCTGCCTGCTCATAACTGCTTTCGCTTCTTTCCATGGTAACAACCTTCTCGTTGGTCACTTCTAATATATGCGGGAAAAGATCTTTGTAGCGCCCGTACAAAGCATCGTTATCAACAGGCATATTTTTTATCAAAAGGGATACTTTGGGATAATTAATAATAGTACTGCTACCAATATCAACAAATCGTTGAGCATGTCGATGCTGCTCTAGCAGCTCTTGCTCTAGCGGGCAAACACCACTTTGCTGGCTGTAAAAAATACCTTTGCTTTGATACCAAAACACAACCACAACATCTAAATTTAAAGGTGCAAAAAAAGTAAAAAAGTATTCACTCAACGATTGAAAGTTATTAGCGTGATAACTTTGTCCAACGTAGCGCATTATACGCCCCATATCGCCCGACTCTGTCATTGCTATTTCAGCTGTTTTATTCGCTTTTGCTATATCCAATTTAAGTTTTGCGCATTTTTGCCTATATTCGTAAAGTACCTTTATTCGCGCTATTAACTCTTCTGCGTTAAAAGGTTTTGTAATGTAATCGGATGCGCCGACGCTGTAACCTTTTACCCGATCGCTTAGCTCTATTTTAGATGAGAGAAACATAACGGGAATATCTTGAGTATTTTGACTTTGCTTTATTGTTTTACATACGTCATAACCTGACATACCTGGCATTTCAATATCGAGTAAAATAATATCTGGGTTGTATTTATTGGTTAGCCTTAATCCTTCATCGCCATCTTTTGCATGAATTATTTTACAAAACCCTGCTAAAGACTCTTCAATTATATGATGAACATACTTGTCGTCATCAATTGCCAATACCAACTTTGCCATGCCTTAGTCCATTTTATTAGGTGTGCTAAAAGCATAGTACGGTAGGATGAAATTACTAAAAATTATTAGATAATAATTTTAAAATAATAAAAAAGCGCCATTAAGGCGCTTTAATTTGGTTTGTGCTAAATATTAATTTTTAAACAGCAATACCGCTATGACGTAGTAACGCGTCGACATTTGGCTCACGACCACGAAACTTTTTAAATAATTCCATTGGCTCTTCGCTACCGCCTTTTTCTAAAATGTTTTGCATAAAGGCTTGCCCTGTTTCGGCGTTAAAAATACCTTCTTCTTCAAATTTAGAAAACGCATCTGCAGAAAGTACTTCAGCCCATTTATACGAGTAATAACCTGCACTATAACCGCCGGCGAAAATATGACTAAAACCATTTTGAAAACGGTTAAACTCAGGCGGTTTAACGATTGATGTGCGGCTACGTACATCGTTTAGTACTGCTTGAATTTGGCATTGCTCACCCACTTTGTAATCGTTATGGATTTTAAAGTCGAATAACGAAAACTCAATTTGACGTAGCATTTGTACGCCTGAGTTATAGTTTTTAGCAGCAAGTAACTTATCAAGTAACTCTTTAGGTAACGGCTCACCCGTTTCATAATGACCTGAAATAAAGCTCAGGGCTTCTTCGTCATAACACCAATTTTCTAAAAACTGACTAGGAAGCTCTACCGCATCCCATGCAACACCATTAATACCCGCAACAGGAGCAGCATCAACTTGTGTCAGCATGTGGTGAATACCATGACCAAACTCATGAAATAAAGTAGTTACTTCGTCATGAGTAAACAGCGCCGGTTTATCGCCAACCGCCTTATTAAAGTTACACACTAAATAAGCCACTGGAGTTTGTAGTTCGCCGTTAGCACGTACTTTACGACCCATACAGTCATCCATCCACGCACCACCACGTTTGTGGTCGCGTGCATATAAATCTAGATAAAAGCGTCCACGAAGCGTATTGCTACTATCTACAATTTCAAAAAAGCGTACATCTTTATGATAAGTATCAAAATCAGTAACTTCTTTTACGCTAATACCAAATAAGCGATTAACGGTTTCGAATAATCCACTTAATACTTTATTTGCAGGGAAGTAAGGACGTAGTACTTCGTCTGAAATTGCATACTTTTCTTGCTTAAGCTTTTCGCTGTAGTAACCAAAATCCCATGCTTCTAATTCAGAAATACCGTGTTTTTGCTCAGCATACGCCTTTAGCTCGGCCACTTCTTGCTCTGCTTGTGGTTTTGATTTAGCTGCTAGGTCTTCTAAAAATGAGAATACTTGTTCTGGTGACTCTGCCATTTTAGTCGCGAGTGACTTTTCAGCGTAGCTGTTGAATCCTAGTAACTGTGCAAGTTCATGACGAAGCGCAAGCTCCTCTCTCATAATATCTGAGTTATCAAACTCACCGGCGTTAGGGCCTTGATCTGATGCGCGCGTAGAAAACGCAGTGTAGGTTTCCCTGCGTAGTTCGCGGTTATCTGCATAAGCCATTATTGGTAAATATGATGGAAAATCGAGTGTAAATAACCAGCCATCTAATTCTTTACTTTTTGCGGTATCGGCTGCAAGTGCAAGAGCTGATTCTGGCAAGCCAGCTAAGTCGCTCTCATCAGTAATATGCTTGTGCCACGCTAAAGTCGCATCCATTACATTGTTGCCAAATTTTGAGGCAAGCTCAGATAAACGTGCGCTTATTTCACCATAGCGTTTTTGTTGTTCTGGCGCTAAAGCAATACCCGATAATTTAAAATCACGCAGCGCATTAGTAATTGTTTTTTGCTGTGCTGTAGTCAGCGTTTTAAATTCGTCGCTGTTATAAAGCGTATTATACGCGTTGTATAAACCTTGATGCTGACCTACAAATGTTGAATATTCAGATATTAACGGTAAGCATTGCTCGTAAGCTTCGCGTAATTCGTCGTTATTCATTACTGAATTTAAATGCGATACAGGGGAAAACATGCGCGATAATTTATCGTCAGCTTCTTCAAGGGGTAATACTAAGTCATCCCACGTGTACGAACCTTTAGCTAACACGTCATCAATGGCTTTACGACAAAGCTCAATACCGTCTTTTAGTGCGGGCACTACATACTCAGGCTTTATTTTTGAAAATGGTGGTAAGCCTTCAAGGCCAATTAGTGGGTTGCTCATAAATACTCTCTTTGCGTTAATGCATTACGTTTTAAATTGGGTCTAAAAGTAAAAAAACAACTCAACTGCTTTTAAGTTGTGTAATTTTAATAGGGTTGCTCCAGAGCAAAACACAAATAACCCATTAATGAGTCAGCCACTTTATAGCGCTCTAGTACCGTATCAACTAAATTATTGCTACATACTTGCTTTTGAGTCAGAGGGCTAATAGCTATAAAGTCTTTTCGCTTGAGCTCATTTATTAATGGGTGCTCTTTTTCAAAACCCCTTGGTGGGCGTTTTAGCGACTCTCCTGACATTTCAAAAATAGATTTAAATTGCTCATCATAAATTGCTTTTTTATAGCTATTTGGGTTTTCATCTATGCAGGTTCTAATTGCGTTAAGCGCCTTTGATTCTGGTCGCCAAATACCAGCACCTATAAAACATTCGTCATTTGCTAAGTGAAAATAAAAACCCGGGGCGTGTACGTTTTTTCCCATAAAATGGCGAAACTGAATCCCTACATTAATTTTATATGGGGTTTTATCTTTACTAAAACGCGCATCCTTATGGATTCTCATTAAACTACCGCCCACTTTTTTATCTGATGCGACAAAATGGCTAGAAACCTCAGTAAGTGGCGCTTGCATTTGCCTAATGAAATCTAAAGCAGGCTCTCTTACGTATTCCTCATACTGTGATTTATGGTCGTTAAACCAGTCTCTATTATTGTTTTGATCAAGCTGAGCAAGAAATTCGAATGTTTTTTTACTAAACATAGGTCACCTAAACACTCTTTATTTTTAAAACTTAATGTTATGCTAATGCGCATAAAACTCAACGCCTAAGGACATAAAATGACACAACACTTTGATTATATTGCAATCGGTGGTGGCAGTGGTGGTATTGCCTCTGCAAATAGAGCGGCAATGCGTGGCGCTAAAGTAGCACTTATAGAAGCAAAACACATGGGCGGCACGTGTGTAAACGTAGGCTGCGTACCTAAAAAAGTAATGTGGCACGGTGCTCAGGTTGCCGAAGCTATTAATTTATACGCCCCAGATTACGGCTTTAATGTTGAAGTTAAAGGCTTTGATTGGAGCAAGTTAGTAGAAAGCCGCGAAGCCTACATAGGCCGAATTCATCAAGGTTATGACAGTGGTCTTGCTAGCAATGGCGTTACTGTAATTAAAGGCTTTGCTAAATTTGTAGATAATAAAACAGTTGAAGTAAACGGCGAGCATTACACAGCCGATCACATATTAATTGCAGTAGGCGGGCGCCCAAGCATTCCGCATATTGAAGGTGCTGAGCACGGTATCGATTCTAATGGCTTTTTTGAATTAAAAGAGCAACCTAAACGCGTTGCAGTAATAGGCGCAGGTTATATAGCTGTAGAACTTGCTGGTGTATTACATGGTTTAGGTACTGAGACGCATTTATTTGTTCGTAAGCATTCTCCGCTTCGTAACTTTGACCCGTACATTGTAGATACGCTTGTTGATGTTATGGCTGCTGAAGGCCCTACTCTTCATACAGAGTCTGTACCCCATAAATTAGTTAAAGAAGACGATGGCTCAGTAACGCTTCATTTAGATAACGGCAAAACTCACAACGTTGATCAAGTTATTTGGGCTATTGGCCGCGAGCCAACAACCAATGCTATTAACGTTGCTGCAGCTGGCGTAGAAGTAAACAGCAGTGGTTTTGTAAAAGTTGATGAGTATCAAAATACCACAGCTAAAAATGTATACGCGGTAGGCGATATAATCGAAAACGGTATTGAACTTACACCGGTAGCAGTTAAAGCAGGGCGTACTTTATCTGAGCGTTTATTTAATAAAGAACTCCCAGATGATTTAAAAATGGATTACAGCTTAGTTCCTACGGTTGTATTTAGTCATCCACCGATTGGTACTATTGGTTTAACTGAGCAAGAAGCTATTTCTCAGTATGGCGAAGAAAACGTTAAAATTTATCAATCTGGTTTTACGGCTATGTACACAGCGGTAACTAAACATCGCCAGCCTTGTAAAATGAAACTTGTATGTGCCGGCCCAGACGAAAAAGTAGTTGGCCTACATGGGATTGGTTTTGCGGTTGATGAAATGATTCAAGGTTTTGCAGTCGCCATGAAAATGGGCGCAACTAAAGCTGATTTTGATGCCGTTGTTGCGATTCACCCAACAGGTTCTGAAGAATTTGTAACGATGCGCTAGGCGCTAAACTCTAAGTTCTTAATTATAAAAAGCCTTTGCTAAGTAATTAGTAAGGGCTTTTTAATGCTTGTTATATTTTGCACAACAAACCACTTAAAACGTCACATTAAAAACATCCATTCAACATTAAATAAATATCTAAGCCATTATTTTAACAGCAAAAATTTTAGACCAATAAAAATATTAAAAGTTTAAATTTTGTTTTGGCTTTAAGGCATTTTTACAATTAGAATCTCGCGCATTTATAGTTTCTCTTGGTTATTTATGTTTTTACTGCGATCTTTTATTTATTTATTATGCCTAGCCGGTGTTGCTTATTTAATTCAACTTGAAGGCTTTGAATTAAAACAGTATGCACTTTACAGTGAAGAAACTCTTACTGAACATATGCAAGATGTTTTAACTTTTTTAAGCTGTATTTTGTTTTTTTACGCTTCGCGAATTAACTTTCAACTCAAAATACCGGCAGTATTACTTGCTGCGTTATCGGCAATGATGTTTGTAAGAGAGTTTGATACCTACCTCGACTTATACTTTTTTGATGGCGCTTGGCAAAGTATCGTCTATTCAATTTTAGCTGGCGTGTTTGTTTATTTAATAACAAAGAGAGGAAGTATTTTTGACTCTTTAAAAGCCTATAGCCTCACTCCTAGTTATGGAATTTGCTTATCAGGCATGGTTACTTTACTCGCATTTTCGCGAATGATGGGCAAAGGTGCATTTTGGCATTCAGTAATGGGCGATGACTACGTACGTGCGGTAAAAAACATTGTTGAAGAGGGTATAGAAACGCTTGGCTATACTCTAATCTTTATTTCAGCCATTGAGCTTGTACTCATATGCCGAAAAAAAATGGCTAAAAATCACAAACATTGCACTGATGAAGTAACTCAATAGCGTCGCTCGATTTTTATTGGTTACTTTTTTGCGCTAAGTTTGCTAATTGGTTTAATAAATCAATATACTTAGCCTGTTTTTATCAACTCGCGTTTAATTGGATATTATGACTAAAGATATATTGCTGCATCCGTTTCTTCTTTCAATTGTAATGATCACAATTGCATTTGTACTAAAAGTGCTTGTTGATAAGCTCGCTAAAAATCGCGCAGAAAAAAAAGAAAAAGATATTCGCTACATCGCACACAATATTAAGCACTTTATTAATTTTGTAATGATGATATCGCTGCTATTTGTGTGGTCTACCGAAATTCAAAACTTTGCACTTTCTATTGCTGCCTTTGCTGTGGCGATTGTGCTTGCAACGCGCGAGTTTATTCAGTGTGTAATAGGCTTTTTTTACCTCGTAACAACTCGCCCGTTTAGAGTCGGTGATTGGATACAAGTAGGTGATTACTTTGGTGAAGTAGCTGAAACTGATTGGATAAAAACAACCATGCATGAAATTGATATACATACTTATCAATTTTCAAGAAAAACCATATACATACCTAATAATAAGCTGATTACCAGCTCTATTAAAAACTTAAACTTTGTAAAACGCTTTGTTACACATCATTTTATTATTGTTCGTCGAGAGAGCTTTAACCCGTACCCTATTCACGACACACTCACTGAACAAGCTAAACTGTACTGTGAAGAATTTCAAGAAGTAGCAAGTCGTTATAATTCAATGATTGAGCGTAAACTCGATGCAAAAATATCTGGTCCAGAGCCGGTAATTCACTTTGGTACAACCGATTTAGGTGAATTTAAAGCAAGCTTCACCTTGTTTTGTCCGACAGAAAAAGCGCTTGAGATAGAGCATAAATTAACAGAGTGCTTTTTTGCGTTATGGTATAAAGAAGCTGAAAAAAATAAAGAGGATGAAGGAGAAGTATAAACCCCGCCTTCATTAAAACAAAAAGCGCGAATTTACTTCGCGCTTGAGTAATATTTAAGCTGTACCACCGACCGTTAACTGATCAATTTTAAGGCTTGGTTGGCCTACGCCTACCGGTACGCTTTGACCATCTTTACCACAAACACCCACACCTTTATCAAGTGCTAAGTCGTTACCAACCATAGATATTTGCTGCATTACTTCTGGGCCATTACCAATAAGCGTTGCGCCTTTAATTGGTTGGGTAATTTTACCATTTTCGATTAAATACGCTTCTGATGCGCTAAATACGAACTTACCTGACGTGATATCAACTTGTCCGCCGCCAAAATTAGGCGCAAATACACCTTTTTTAACTGAGCTGATAATATCGGCTTGGCTGTGCTCACCACCTAACATGTAAGTATTAGTCATGCGAGGCATTGGTAAATGTGCATACGACTCACGACGTGCGTTACCGGTAGGATTTACACCCATTAAACGCGCGTTTAGCTTATCTTGCATATAGCCTTTTAAAATACCGTTTTCGATGAGTACGTTGTAAGCGGCTGGTGTGCCTTCATCATCCACATTAAGTGAGCCACGGCGATCAGCCATTGTGCCATCATCAACCACAGTACACAGCTCAGATGCTACTTTTTGGCCCACTTTACCACTAAACGCAGACGCGCCTTTACGGTTAAAGTCGCCTTCAAGGCCATGCCCTACCGCTTCGTGTAAAAGCACGCCAGGCCATCCATTACCAAGTACAACTTCCATCGTGCCTGCAGGTGCATCAATAGCCTCAAGATTTACTTTAGCTTGGCGTACCGCTTCTTCTGCAAATTCCATCCAACGCGGTTTACCATCAACAAGCTCTTTAAAGTAACCATAATCTAAACGTGCACCACCGCCTGCGCCACCGCGTTCACGGCGACCATTTTTTTCAAGCAGTACTGAGCAGTTTAAACGAATAAGCGGGCGAATATCGGTGGCAAACGTACCATCACTTGCTGCGATTAATACTTCTTCGTATACCGCTGACATTGAACTAATTACTTGCTCTGCATCGGGTGCTAGTTCACGAATATAGTTTTCAAGTTCGCGTAATAAACTCACCTTGTCGGTATCGCTCATACTCGAGATTGGCTGATGCGGTGCAAACTGCTCTTTAGCTTTAACATCACTAAATACTTTAATCGCTCTATCTTCACCAGCATCTGCAATGCTACGAGCCGCTGTAGCCGCTTTATTAAGCGCTTCAAGATTTATTGCATCAGAGTAAGAAAAACCTGTTTTTTCGCCGCTTACAGCACGTACACCAACGCCGCGCTCGACGTTATAAGAGCCTTCTTTAACTAAGCCGTCTTCAAGCACCCATGATTCGTGGTGGCTAGATTGAAAATATAAATCGGCGTAATCCACTTTATGCTGATGTATATAAGCGAGCGTTTTTTCGAGCTCTTCTCTATTTAGCTGGCTGTCGTGTAGTAAATGCTGTTCAACCGAATTCATAATAAATGCTCTCTAAATCGTTGATGAGACTGCACGGGCATATCTCGTCTAATTTTTTGTAACTGGTCTAAGTCTGCGTTGCAACTTATAAAACCGGTGCCTGTTGGCAATTCACTCAGGATACTTCCCCAAGGTGAGATAATAATACTGTGGCCATATGTTTGTCGGCCATTTTCATGTGTACCGTCTTGAGCCGCTGCAACCACATAGCATTGTGTTTCTATTGCGCGCGCTGTTAATAACGGCTGCCAGTGTGCTTGCCCTGTGACGACTGTAAATGCACTTGGTACTAAAATAATATCGGCGCCTTGGCGTACTAGTTCGTTGAATAAGCCACTAAAGCGCAGATCATAACATACTGTTAGGCCTATTTTACCAAAGGGAGAATCAACAACAACCACATCGCTACCTGCTTGGGTAAAATCTGACTCTCGATAGCTACCTGTTTGATCATCCACGTTTACATCAAATAAATGTATTTTGTTATACGTTGCAACCAGCTCGCCCTGATTATTATATAAGTGCGATGCTGCATAATATTTATGTTCGTTAAATGGCTCAGGCATTGTTCCTGCATTTAACCAAATATTATGATGTTGGCACAATTCACTAAGTTGTAGTTTGTATCGCTCAACTTGCTTAGCAACACGTAACGTATCGTTACCACTTTTACTAAACACTAAAAAAGCCTCAGGCAAACAAACAAGTAATGGCCTTGTTGTTGGGAGGGTTTTAAGAGCACGCTTTAAGCTTGCTAAGTTGTCATCAGGGCTTAGCCCTGAACACATTTGTAGGGCAACTATTGTAGGTGTGCTTATGCTTGCTGTTTTGTTCATTGCGTTGCTGTTACTTGTGCATCTTTAAGCTTTAAATCGACTGATGCTTGTGGCTGATTTTGCGCAGCTTGCGGTAACGTAACTTCACGACTTTTTCTGTCGAGTTCTTGAACTATAGGATCGTTCATTTTACCCGTTACTTTAAAATTTATCTCTGAGATGACGCGTGCAGAGTGAATAACTTTATCAATTGCTAAGGCAGCAAGCCCTGTTACTGGATTTACCATCCATGCAACTATAACCGGAATGCTCGAGGTTACTTGTGGCGCTACAGCAAGGTCATAGTCTATATCTAGCGTATTTAAATTTGCATAACCTTTAATGGTTAAATCGGCGGGTACGCCGTCCATTTTGGTATCTTTAGTGTAAGCAATGCCGTTTTCTAACTGCATAGAGCCTTGCATGCTGTTATAAAAAAAGCCCTTTGAAAAGACATCTCTAAAATCAAGTTTCAGTTTGCGTACTAGTGAATCAAGGCTCAACAGCGAAAATACGCGTGCACCACCATCGCTTATTTCAGTTAAATGACCTTCGCCTAAATCCCAAATAACCTCACCACTTAACGTTTTCACATCAAAATCATAAGGAGCAGCTTGCCAAGTAAGATCATAATTTAAATCGGCTTTTGAGTCCTTAATTGCAGAGGTAATATCAAACTCACCAAACAATGCGCCTATGTCATCACTTTTAAGCTCGCCACTTAGCGTTGTTAAGCCATTTTGCCACTGCCCTTTAGTGCGCAGCACATGATCGCCTTTATCGACCACAAGCTCTGATATTGATAAGCGCTCGCCATCACCTAATAATGACGCACTCACTTTATCAAGCTGGTAGCGGTCAATTTTGCAATCACTGCATTCAAACTCAATGGCAGGTATTTTAGTAAGCCAGCTCAAGTCTTCCTCGGGAAGTACATCTGTTATTTCAAGTGCTTGTACATTGTGCGGTGCAAAATTAAGCCTTAAGTAATCGGCATTAATTCGTATTGGCTGGCTAGGCTGTGATGTAGGAATAAACACCCCAGCTCTAAGTTCTTTAGCATTTAGCTTTAGATATAAATCGTCTTTTGATGGTGCTAAACGCATTTCAAAGTCATTAAAAATGATGTTACTCGCATCAAGCATACCTATATTTGCGACCACCTCATTGAGCGGTGGCATAATCCCTTTTGATTTTTTATCTGGGTTTGCTTTACCGGCTTTAATTATTTGATCAATCAGATCAAACCAAGGCACTAATTCACTCTGTTCAAGATTTATATTTACGCTTAAGTCTTTTTGGTTTAATCCTAAATCTTGTTTTCCGAGCACAAAATGGACATTGCTAAACTGTGATTTACCGTTTTCTAAAATAGCATTAAAGTAAAACTGTTGATTAGCGTTTGCTGTAATGAGATTAGAAATGTCATCACCTTGTACAACTGCATCAAGCGCCCACACTTGCTCGCTATTTTTACTATAAGGTGCGGGTAAGTTGCTCGTTAAGCCAAGTAGTTCTGAGTTTACCTGTGCACGGTAATTAAAGCCTTGCTCGGTAAAATTAAGTACTAAGCCAATATCAACATCACTTTGCCCGCTTAAATAATTTTTTAATATACCTTGTCCACTATCTATTAGTGTATCGGCGTCAATTTGGGCGTTTATATCTATATTTGCTTGGTAATTTTTTGCATCACTTTTACTGCTGTAATTAATAGTTAGCGGCATGCCCAGCCACTGCGCAGTCGCATTTTCAAGTGTGATGTTGTCGTTTTTAAAATTAAGCTCGCCAGTTAAGTTTTTAAGCTCAATTCCTGGCGTTGCTATAAATACTGGCAAGTCATTTAAATTAACTTTACCACTAACACTGGCTCCGCCTTTAAATTTTGAGCCTACTAAAAGCTCAATACTGGCATCGGCTTCCCCTTTGCCCTGCACAACTTTAAAAATTTCAGCAAGAGGTTTGGCAATAGGTGTCGCTGCGAAAAAGTCATGTAACTTTTTCATTTGTGCTTTTTTATCAATTTGCACAATAAGTTCATCTGCATTCATTAAATCTGCAATGCTTACCTGTACACTATTACCAATATCTAAATTAACCAACTTACCTTGCTGGCTATATATATCCATACGCTCATTATCAAAATGTAGCTGTACATTGGCATTAGTGACCAAAGGCCAATCAGGATCAAACTCATAGGTTGCGTTGTCTATTTGCGCTAATACATTAAACTGACCGCTACCATCGGTGAATGGAAAACCAGATAAAGGTCCTGCAAATAAGACTTGTGCTTTAGACACTTCTCCGCCTTTAATTGCGCCATTTAAATAGCTAACGAGCTCAGGGCTCATAGCTTTTAATGGGAAGTAATGACCTGCAATGTTGGCATCTGGGGCGAACGCTTCAGCGTAAAGATCTAATCGAGGATCATCTGTTAGACTAATTTGTAATTCTGCAGCAAGAGTAACTTCATTATTATCAAACCATATATTGTCACTACTTATATGCCAGCCATCATCTCGTTTAGCTAAATCTAGCTCTACATTTAGCTGATTATAATTTATGTCGTTACTAAAGCTTTCGCCTGTAACTAATGTGCCGTTTTCACCAAATAAATTTATTCGCCCACTACTTTGATTAAGTAAACCACTTACTCTAAGTTCTTGTGCTGCAGGTACCGACCTTAATTCTTGCCAACCAATATTGTCAGCCTCAAACCATAATTGCCATTGCTGTGCATTAGAAAAATTTAAATAAGCTTGATCTATTTGCCCGCTAGGTTGGCGCTCTAAAAATGGTTCAAGTGCATTAAAATTACTTAGCCCTGCTAGGTTACTCAGTAATTCAAAATCAACTTGATGGAGCCACACTTTATTTTGCGACCCTAGTTGAGCTTCAAACTCTAAACTTGGCCATGCTTTATCGTTACTATTAAATGTTAAACCAGTGCTTTTTAAGTGCCAGCTATTTTGTTCTGGATATAAATGGAATCCACCTTCACTCAGGCTGACTTGTTGGCTTTGCTCTTCTCGCTGCCAACGAACAAAGCTTGGTAGCCACTGCATTTTTATATCGCTTACAAGGCCTTTATCTAGTTTTAGCCACGCTTGTAAATTAATATCGCTATGCAGTTGTTGCTTTTGCGTATTTATATATTGTGCTAACCAGTTAGATACATCGACCTTATTAGCCTGCACATAAATGTCGCCCGCAACTTGCTCTAGGGTATCGCCAGTAAGTGCAATGCGCGCATCAAAGTCACCAACCGAAATACCCGGCAGTGCTAAGCTCCCACTGCCAAGATGTTGCTCATCTTCATTTTGCCAAACAATATTTTTGAGGAGTAACTTACGTTCTTTACCATCTTCTAGAACAAAGTTAATACTGGAATTTTCTATTGCAAAATGACCCGTTTTACCCAAAAACAGTTCTTCTATTAGCTCTTTTTGCTCAAAAGAGACTTCGTCGTTGTCAGCGGTTTTAAATAAGTTGGTGATATTTACACTGGTATGAAACCCATTAATAACAAAATAATTAGATCTAAGTTGCAGTGCTTTTAAGCTTTCCCATAAGTTTAGCTCTAAGCTGGTTTTAGCAATGGTGAGTGATATTGGCGCGGTTTCGTTATCTTTAAACGATAAATTCTCTAATACTAATGCAGGACCACTGCCCTGCCAACTAGCTGATATTTCACCGATAGATAAGCTTATTTCAAACTTTTCGTGTAAATAGCTTTCTATATTACCTTTGTATTCGTTTGCATACGGGAGGGTATATTTTAAAATTGAAACAATAACGGCCAGTAATACCAAAATTATGGCGCAGGTCTGCCATAACTTTCTAAAACAAAAAAAACAGACCGCTTTTGCTTTCATTACATCATTACCACATCAAACTGTTCTTGGCTGTATAAGCTCTCTGTTTGAATATTGACTTGCTTACCAATAAATAGTTCAAGCTCGGCAAGGTTATGATACTCATCGTTTAGTAGGGCTTCGCTCACAGCAGGCGCTGCATATACCATAAACTTATCGGCAGCGTATGCTCGGTTAACACGCACTATTTCACGTAGTATTTCGTAGCAAACCGTTTCAACTGTTTTTTGCGAACCACGACCAGAACACGCAGGGCATACATCACATAAAATATGCTCTAAGCTTTCGCGTGTACGTTTACGAGTCATTTCAACAAGCCCAAGCGCTGAAAGCCCATTAATATTCGTTTTAGTGCGATCTTTTGCGAGTGCCGATTCAAGTGAATGTAATACTCGGCGCTTATGATCCTCACTGACCATATCGATAAAGTCGATAATGATAATACCGCCTAAGTTACGCAGCCTAAGCTGGCGCGCAATTGCAGAGGTTGCTTCTACGTTGGTATTAAAAATCGTTTCTTCTAGGTTACGATGTCCTACAAATGCACCAGTATTAACATCAACAGTCGTCATCGCTTCTGTTTGATCAATAATAATATAACCACCGGATTTGAGCGTAACTTTACGATGTAGTGCTTTTTGAATTTCGTTTTCAACGTCAAACAAATCAAATATAGGTCGCTCACCTGGGTAGTATTCGAGTACTTGAGACAGTTGTGGAACAAACTCTTCAGTAAATAACTTTAGCTCTTCATGAGTAAGTTTAGAGTCAACGCGAATGCGCTCCATATCTTCGCCTACGTAGTCACGTAGGGTTCTAAAGGCGAGCGTTAAGTCTTCATGTAGAATACTGGCTTTACTGGTTTTTTTGCGACGAGCTGTAATTTTTTCCCATAGTTTTCTTAAAAAACCGGCATCGTGTCGTAATTCTGCTTCGCTAGCGCCTTCGGCTGCTGTGCGAACAATAAAACTGCCATTTTCATCGCCATATTCTGCGACTATTTTTTTAAGGCGTGAGCGCTCTTCTTCAGTTTCAATACGCTGACTAACCCCTACGTGGGTCGCATCTGGCATAAACACTAAATAACGAGAAGGAATGGTAATATCAGTGGTAAGTCTTGCGCCTTTAGTGCCTAGCGGATCTTTTACCACTTGCACCATAATGTACTGGCCTTGACGAACTAACTCTCTAATATCTTGTACTTTTTTTATTGGTACGTCGTCTACACCTTCAACAATGGAGGCACTATTTACAATATCGGATGCATGCAAAAACGCCGCTTTTTCAAGGCCGATATCAACAAAAGCAGCCTGCATACCCGGAAGTACACGACTTATTTTTCCTAGGTAAATATTGCCTACAATACCTAGATTACCAATTCGCTCTAGCTGTATTTCTTGCAGTACACCGTTTTCTATTAGGGCAACACGGCTTTCGCTCGGTGTGACATTGATCAGTAATTCTGTACTCATGTTACCTTCTTAAGAATGTTTTTAATAATTGTTCGGTCTCATATAAAGGTAAGCCTACAACGGAAAAATAGCTACCTGCAATGTGGGTAACAAAACGCCCGCCTAAGCCTTGAATGCCATAGCCACCGGCTTTATCTTGTGGCTCTCCTGTCTCCCAGTAGGCATTAATTTCTTCATCTGTTAAGGCTTTAAAAGTAACATCAGTGCTTACAACACAGCTAATTACATCATTTTGCGTCGCAAGTGCAACAGCGGTGAGAACTTGATGTGTATTACCTGACAGGCGTTTTAATGTGTTTGTAAAATCGTTTTTATCACGAGGTTTACCCAGTGATTCGTTGTCGATAACAACCACGGTATCACTACCAAGCACAGGACGATCAGTATATCCAAGCTCAACACCGCTTTGTGCTTTTAAGCGCGCTAAACGCTCAACAAGAGCTCTAGGTTGCTCGTTTGGAAGTGGGCTTTCATCTGCATCAACACTAAACTGTGTAAATTCGACACCTAATTGGCTTAATAACTCTTTACGGCGGGGAGAGGCTGATGCCAAATATATTGAGGTAGTCATTACCTGATCCTAAAATGTCTGCGATATTTACGAAGCAGTAAAAAAACCCAAAACCAGCTAACCATTCCGGTTGCTACTGGCCATAAATACTGTGGATTAAAGTAAACATCTAACAAAAAATGATTTAGCCAAAATTGCATTAAATGGTACAGCGTTAAAAATAAACCAACTAATAAGCTTTGTTGCCAAAGCGAAAAGTTACGAATTTTTTGAAAGTTACTTGCGGTTATAAATATACATACTGAGAATGTAAGCGAGTTCACACCTAGTGGTGAGCCAGATGCTAAATCTATTAATAAACCAACAACCCATGCAGTACCAATATTTAAACGATGCGGTACTGCCAATGACCAATACATAAGTACAAGTAAAACCCAATCAGGCCTAAATGGTTCAAATGAAAATGGCAGTGGCATTAGTGCCATTATTAACGCAAAAAAGATGCTTAGCGCAATTAACAATGAATAACGGTTAATCATCGCTGATTTGCTCCTGTTGATTACGCCATAAAATAACCAGCAAACGAATGCGATCTAACTGTGCAATTGGCTCTGCAAAAACTTGTGCAAACGGGCGGCCTTCATCACGATTTATTTCGGTTACTACAGCCACAGGGTATCCTTCAGGAAATGTGCCACCTAAACCTGATGTAACAAGTACATCGCCAATTCGCACATCTAAACTGTGTGGAACGTGCGAGAGCTTAACTACATTAATTTTACCTATGCCTTCAACCACTGTTCGTACATCGTTTCGAAGTATACGCACAGGTGTTGCGTGTGTGGTGTCGGTCATTAGTAGTACGCGTGAAGTAGTTGAGCCAACTTTTGTAAGTTGCCCTACTACACCCATCTCATCAATTACAGCTTGGCCTTCACTGAGCCCATCAGTAGTACCACGATTAATAACAACCTGATGACTATATGGATTTGAATGTACAGAAAGTACTTGAGCAATAATTTTACGATTTGGTTGCTTTGCTGATGAGCCTAATAAGGCGCGTAGTTTTTGGTTTTCTCTGGCTAGAAATTGATACTGCTGAAGTTGCTCGCTTTGTAGCATTTGCTTTTTTTTCAGCGCTTCGTTTTCGGTAAGAAGTTGATCCCGCGTATGTAGACTTTTAGCACTTAAGCTAAATAGTTCGTAGGGTAAATTAGCAACATAAATGAGTGGGCTAACTAAAGTATTTAGGCTGGTACGAACAACGGTACCACCTTGCGTATATCTGTCTCCAACTATGAGTACGATACTCAAAAGCACTGCGACAAAAAGTCGCAGTTGCAAAGAGACTGTGCGTCCAAACATTAATTTCATTAATCGTAACTAAAAACGTCACCACCATGAACATCGATCATTTCAAGTGCCTTACCACCACCACGTGCAACACATGTAAGTGGATCATCGGCAACAACAACCGGAATACCCGTTTCTTCCATTAATAAACGGTCTAAATCTTTTAACAATGCGCCACCGCCAGTAAGTACCATACCGTGCGCAGAAATATCTGATGCCAGCTCTGGTGGTGATTGCTCAAGCGCAACCATTACTGCACTCACAATACCCATTAACGGCTCTTGTAGAGCTTCTAAGATTTCGTGTGAGTTGAGTGTAAATGAACGCGGAACACCTTCTGCAAGGTTACGACCGCGTACTTCAATTTCGATTGGCTCATCAGTTTTAAACGCAGAGCCAATTTGATGCTTAATATTTTCTGCTGTCGCTTCACCAATTAAGCTACCAAAGTTACGGCGTACATAATTAATAATAGCTTCGTCAAATTTATCACCACCAATACGAACAGATGATGAGTAAACAACACCATTAAGTGAAATAATAGCAACTTCAGTTGTACCACCACCAATATCAACAACCATAGAGCCTGTTGCTTCTGATACTGGTAAGCCTGCACCAATAGCCGCTGCCATTGGTTCTTCAATTAAGTAAACTTCACGAGCGCCTGCACCCATTGCAGATTCACGTATTGCACGTTTTTCTACTTGAGTAGCCCCACATGGTACACAAATTAGTACACGCGGACTTGGGCGCATAAAGTTATTGTTGTGAACCTGTTTAATAAAGTGTTGTAACATTTTTTCTGTTACAAAAAAGTCGGCTATAACACCGTCTTTCATTGGACGAATCGCTTTTATATTACCCGGTGTACGACCTAACATAAGCTTTGCTTCTGTACCTACAGATGCAACGCTTTTAGGCCCACCAGCACGTTCTTGGCGGATAGCAACTACTGAAGGTTCATTTAATACAATGCCTTCGTCTTTTACATAAATTAGGGTATTGGCTGTACCCAAGTCGATCGATAGATCGTTAGAAAAAATACCACGGAGTTTTTTAAACATGAGGCTGGATGACCTTTGAAATACGTTCTTATATTAGCTGCCTCACTTTAACATGCTCAACTATATGAGCAATATAAAGCGCAGCGCCTTTGTGAATTTATGAAAAAAGGAAGCAAAGCTTCCTTAATTGAATTTTATCGTTCGCGAACTAAGCGAAAACCAATGTAGTTAGATCTAAAATCAGGCGCTAAAATTAAACGCGTAGATGCACGAGCAAGGCTTGGTGCAAAGTTCCACGCTCCGCCTCTTACTGCTACATCAGACTCACCTGATTCTTTATCGGTCCATTCCCATACATTGCCTACGGTATCGTATAATCCAAATGCATTTGGAGAAAAAGAACCTACTGGTGATGCACGTCTGTTTGACCATTCACTACCACACCAACCACAGTTAGCTAGGTTTTTACCAATTTCGTTACCCCAAGGGTATTCTGTTTCAGTTCCTGCGCGTGCTGCGTATTCCCACTCAACTTCGTTAGGTAAACGAAATTGCTGTCCTGTTTGACCAGATAACCACTCAGCGTAAGCTTTTGCATCGTTATAAGTTAAACATACAGCAGGAAAGTCACTACCTTGCTCAAAACCAGGATTACGCCAATTTAAATTTGCTTCCCATACTGGTTCGCCATTTAAATAATACGCACACCCTTTATTTTTTTCCGCTTGAGTTTTATAACCTGTATTTGCTACAAACTTTTCGTAGGCACCCACGGTTACTTCTTTACTTTGCATAGCGAAAGAATTCGCTATTACTTTTTCAATTACTGGACGTTCATTAGCTAAACCATTACCGTTGATATCGCCCATTTTAAATTTGCCTGCAGGAATAACGACAACCGGCGTTTCAACGTTTGCATTTAATACATTAACGTTTTCACTAACCTGGCGTGTTGTTACTTCTGGTTGCTCTCGAGTATAGGTCGGTGCAGCAATCGACTTAGGCTTTTTTACTAAATTTGCATTAATTGTTTGCGCTTTATTCAAATCAACACGTGCTTGATAAGGTTTATAACCAAGTTTACGTATTTCAATGTTATGAATGCCCGGCGGTAAACGTGTAATCAAGCGTGTTGAGCCAAAGCTTACACCATCGATAAACACTTCATCGTCGTATACGTTTGATCGTAATGTCAGCTCTACTGATTGATCCTTCTTCTTATTAAGGATAGAAGGGTAATCTTTTTTTACCGATGCAGGTTTAACTGAATAATCACGTATTGGCTGCTCATTTAAACGAGAAACCGAAACCGTGTTGCTATTATCCGCGCTATTACTGAATGTTAACTGACTATCAGTAAATGTATTGTTATACGCTGGTTGATAAGCAGCCGTAAGCGGCGTGCCATACTCAGAACAATAGCGGTTATCTATGCTTAATAAGCTACATAAACGGCTGCTATTAACTTCGCCACGCATAGTTACGCTTAAGTTAACGTTGTAATTACCTTGGCCGCTAAATGCACTGTTAACTACATGGCTACTTAATATTTGTACTTGAGCGCCCGCCAAATTACGTTTTGGCTCAACAATGCGCTCTTCTGTTAAGTTTGCAAAAATTTGATCAACAAAGCGTTTAGTTGCTTTTTGTAGACCCATTTGCTGACCGCGTTGCTCACACGCTGCTAGCGTTTCTGTTCGCTTACAGTTAATAGTGTGGTTAACCTCAAGCGTACCTTCACGTGTAAACTCGTTACGTAAACGCTCTACGCGGGCTGTAGTTAACTGCTCTTTTAAACTTTCTAATGTATTTAAAAGCGTATGCTTAGCAACACGAATCTGTTCTATATCTTTACGGTGGGATGCAATTGCCGCCAACTGCATAGAAATATCATCTTTATTTTGCTTATGATCAATCACCGCTTTTTGATAGCGTGATTGAGCCGCACTAATATTAATAGTGGGATCATCAATTAAACGACGGTACATTTCGTTCATCGCATCGAGCGCTTGGTTTTTTTCTTTATCTAGCTCTGTAGAACGAGAACGAAGTAGCTCTAATTGATTTTGTAACTGACTTTCTTCTTTAAGATGTTTTTCAAGTATTCTTGTCGAGTTATCGTATTCTGTCTGTTTAACACTAATCTCTGAGTCAATTCCAGTCACTGTAGCTGTGTCTTGTGCAAATGCACTACTAGCTAACAAACTAGCTGAAATTAACAGAGATAAAGGAGTAATTCGCATATATTCCAGTCCCAAAAAGCGGCAATTATTTGGTCGTTATTATTTTTTATAATTAAAGCCTTATGCTATGTACTTGCAGCACAAAACACAAGCTTTGTTCAATTATTATATTAGTTTACAACTATTCGCGTGTTTCACGCCAGTAAATAACCCGATCATTTCCTCTAAAGCGTCCAAATTGTAAAATAGTACGAGGATCAAGCTGTGTTCCATCGCCCTGCCAATCCCACTTTAACCAATCATAAGTATTATATTCTAAGGTAAATTCACCCAAACCATTTGGCTGTGCATAAATACCGTTATCTGCCGGATACACTCCCGCCTCTAGCTGGCCAGATGCATCATTTCCGTATTTATAGGTTAATTGTGGGCTGCTAGGTGCTATTTGAGTGATTTGGGTATGATCAAATACACTACAATTATCTTCAGCGTTATTTACAAATCCACTGCCGTTGTAATACTGAGCCTGCATAGGAATAAGTAAAGGGTCGAGATCGGAGCCTGCGTTATTACCAAGTACTAAGCGTCCAAATCTAAACTCTATTGGTAATGCATTTAGCCGTACGCTATTACAACCACCCGAGCATGCTGTTTGTGTATTAGGTTTATCGTTTGCATCAATAAGTGTTGCTCCTTCTATATCAGAAAGCGTTGCCATTAAGCTCACCATAGCGAACGGTCCGTCTGCTTGCCCTACACCTAATCTTTTAAGTGTCGTGTTGAGTTGGCTCATTTGCCATTGGCCGTCGCCTATATCTCCCCAGTTGTTATTTCCTAGGTTTACTAAGCGGCTAGCAAAATTAGTTGAAGGTACATAGTTACCTACTTCATTATTTTCGGCATTAACGTCTACACTCGATTTATCAAAGCCCTCTTTATAATTAGCCATTAGCACACCATTTTGATTTTGTGCTTGTACTGTAAAGCCAAGTTCAAAAGGTTGATCAAGGTAAGTTAAATTACTGCCGTATTGCGTGCATTGCGCGGCAGCTTGAACCCCCACTACCTGAAACTGCGAAGGTGCAAAGCGACCAACGTTGTAAAGCTCACCTTTTACGTCTCCGGCACCAAAGTAATCGGCATCTTGAAGACCTGATGTTAAATCAATTATGCCAACTTGGTCGTAACTATATTGCGATATAGATTCACTCAAACTACCTGTGTCACTAAAAGGTGATGTAATCATCGCTTCAAGCGTACCTTGAGTGCCTGGCGTAGGCGCTTTAAGTAATGGCTCTACAAGCGGTTGCTCTGTAATAAAATGCTTAGCAATGGTGTTATTTGTAATATTGCTGTAGTTGTCTGGGAAACCATCGTTGTTAGTGTCTTGCCCTGTTTGCCACTGCACCGCATTCATTTTTAAATCAAATGCTTCGCCCGTTAGTCTAAATAAACTCCCATTGGCATCTGCTGCATAGCCATCACTTGCAACTTCCATCGCTAATCCAAATGGCTTTACAACATATTCATTTGAGCTACCCGTTAAATTTACTGATAAATTAGTTAGTGGGTCTAAAATTAAGTTGGTTTTTACATTTAAGCTCAACCTTCCTGCATCGGGATAATTTATAACAATCGGGGCTTTAGACTCACTATCAAAGTTAAGTATGAATGATTTAGAGGCTTGCTCTACCGCAAAGGTATTATTGTTATTACTGAGTGAAACCGTATCAGAGCAACTTGCACCAGCACTGCATGTGTACGATAAATCTAAGCTTACATCGCCACCCGCAGGAAATGCGGCTTCGCATACACCTGTTGTAGTACTTGTTTTTACCGCTTGAATAGATAGCGCTTTTGCATTAAATCCAGTATTTGAAGGCTTTGCTGATAACTGAGTAGGAATTGTAGTATTACCATCGGTTTCGTTATTAAAAATAAACCCTGCATCAGAAAACGTAACTTTACAGCCGCTTAATCCAACATTATTACCTGCAATATAACAACGAAGCGGTGCAGAAGGATCCGCAGTGTTATATCCAAATGTAACACTGCCTGTGGTGCGTTTAGCAAATTCGACAACTGCTGAGCCTGTAAAATTAATATTCTCCCCTGTAACCCAGCTTTGTTGCCCACTATTATCTGGAGAAAGATTCAAACTAGAGGGCTCTGCAAATAATAAATCGCAGGCGTCATTTGCGCACGCTGTGAGTGTCATCTCTTTAGCTTCACACGTTAGACCTTTGTTATCGCTGATTGTTAAACGATAATGATCTAGGGTTTCTGGTGTATAAATTCCACAAAAACCAGGGATGCTTTCTGGTACTGGCAGAGCGTCAAACGTTGAGCTCCCTTCGGTAATAATTTGAGTACCCGATGTAATTGAGCCCTGATACGTTACATTTTGAGCTATTCTTACCTCACCAGTGGCAACAATATAGCCCGCAATATTTGCATCGGCAGCAATAGCAACCGCACCATCCACATAAATAGCCAAGTACGCGCCAGTTTCTACTACTATATTTGTTTTACCTATGTTCAAAAATGAAGTTGATAGAAGTGAGGTTGTGTCTTTTAAAAAAATACGTGTTGGCGCTGTTACTCTGTACTCTGTTTCCAGCATACTTAACTGCAACTCATCGTAATAATAATCGCCAGCTAAAGATGTAGGTACGGGACCTGTTGAACTACCATCGTTTGTAACCGTTGGCACCTGCGCCGCTTGATTAGGCTCTAAAGAGTTATAACCACCAGCAACACACGCCTGACCATTACATAAAGGAGGGCTCGTCAGCGCTGTAGAAATTAAATTTGTGGTGGTGACAAACTGCGCATTACCATCGGTTATTTCTACCCCCTGGACCAGCTGCACTTCACCGTTGTTATAAGTAGAAATAGCGCCCGGGAATAACGTATCACAATCTAAAATATCACCATTAAATACAAAGGTACTGGTCATGGCGAGTATTGATGCTTCCTCGTTTACGTGACGGCGCTCGTTATCGCCATCACGATCTTCGTCAACAACAAGCCCTAGCCTGTCAGTTCTTAGGTTACAGCTGCGTAGCCACCCACCATCATCTTCTTGGCGTGAGTTTTTACTTGCAACCACCAAAGGGGCCACACTAAAGTTATTAGTAAAACTAAAGTAATTACAGCCATCGCTCCAACCGTCAATTTCAAAGCCTGTGAAAAAAGTTTCCCACGATACCTCAACGCCATTATCGTCAGTAAATGTGCGGTTACTTCCTGGCTCCACTGCCATGTAAGCAACAGTTTCGTTTTTTATGAGCCCAAGTGCTGTTTCAGATGCCTCTAAAGCAATATTAACGCCGCTGGCAGATAACGAATTACTTTCTACTGCAACTGTTAAAAACGGAATTAATGCCTCAGAAGGTGGATTGCTGTCTATGCTATTGAGTGTTTGTAACGAATGGAAAAAGTTTGGCCTTTGAGTAAACGGTTCAGCAAATGTTAAAGACTTATAGCCTTTAGGTGTCAGTGGAGCAAAGCCAGACTTAGAGCCATACTGTAATTCGAGCAATAAGTCTGTACTGCCCACTTCCATAATTGTGCCGTCTGGAAATTGATGCACACCATACTCAACAGCTAAATAGTGCGCCCCCATACTAATATGTCCACCATCTTCTCCTGAAGGTTCAAGCGGTAAGGCCTCAAAGCTAGTTGTGGTTATATTACGTATTCTTATTATTGCAGGGTTTCCACCTTGGTTTGTTGATAGCATAAAGACAGCAGGAGGCGTTATATATTGCTGTTGAAAATTAACTTTTGTCCAAACAGGCGATGTATATGTATCTTGCAGTTCTATATAACGGCCTTCGATTTTTGGAGGCACTGCATTTGCGTAATTACAAAGTAACACGCAGCTAAAAAATATAATGGCCAATGCATTTTTCATCATGGTAAAGTTTTAGCCTCCACACTGAGTGTTCTTTGTGTTTCCCAATAGTCTTTTCTGCAATCATTTCCTGCAGGGCAATCAATTGCGGCGCACGTTGCACTACTTTGTAAGTAATAAATATTCACAAGCCCGTTGGCTGTACTGCTATCGGGTAGGTCTATATATTCATCGCAACTCACCAGCACGTTACAATTAGCTAAATATGCAGTTTGAAAGGTTAAATTAGTTGTAACTGATGCACAGCTTTGCACTGAGTTGTTTACTGGAAATAGTTGCGTTAAGCCGCTTTCTAGGCCGCTTTGTGCTGCCATAAAAGCGCGAGCCCCGTAGTACTCAATCGTATTTTGTTGAGATGCACCAGAAAGCACTTTAACTAATGCTAATCCTAGTGCTAATAAAGCAACAATAATTACCAAAGAAACAATTATTAAGTTCCCTTTTTGTTTACTGGGTAAGGCTTTTCCGTGATGATTTTTTTTAAGGTACATTAGGAATATGCACCTCATGGTTAAAATTCATTACTTCAGTATCGTTAAATTGCATTTGCGCATTCACATTAAGCACAGCGTTTCTTTTTAGGGAGAGTGAATCAAGAGTAAAAAACAAATCGCTAGCTAAATTATTGGCAATGTAAATACCTAATAAATCACGTTTAACACCACTGCTTATTTGTAAGCTCACGGCATCTAGTTGATTAACAGTAAAACCGTAATTGGTATATCTATATAAATACTGCCCTTCAACGCAAAAACTTACAGGTTCTGAAAGTAAATAAAGGCGTTTACTCGGCGACTCTTGGGCAAATGCTTTGCTAAATTGCCACTCATCAATTTCGCTCGCTGAACTATTAAATGCTGATACTTGCAAGCGCTTACTATTATTCTCATCGTATATATCAGCACTGCTTAATGGGTAAATAGTTGCCCAATCTCCAGCTTGCGGCTGCGTTAAATTATTAAGTTCAAAATCAACAGCGCTAACATTAAAAGGCGCTACGGTAGGTAGGTAATTTGTATAGTGAGTCGCCGATAAAAACGGCGTAAATTCTAAGCACTGCTGAGCACTGCACGCTCCGCTAGTGCTGTTATCACAAGAAAGCCTTAACGAATTTGGTGTAGCGTGGCGAAGTTCTTTACTAAGTCGCGTTATTAAAAATCTGGCCTGGGCTACTGCTTCTTGGCGTTCAACACCTTGCGAATAAATACTGACCCCAGCACCAATAAATGAAAATGCACTTACGGCTAAAATACCAATAATAACCATGACAAGTAATAGTTCTATAAGGGTAAATGCATTTTGGTATTTAGCTCTTTGCATTAGTAATTCCCTTTATATGCACTAAATCCGTAAACTTCCCCTAAGGGTGATGTTACTTCAATAGTAATACGCTTAAAGGTTGTGCCATCGTTAATGGTCAATTCGTTAAAGTCGCTATCGTACTCAACTTTAATAACTAAGTTAAAGTCACTGTACTCGCTTAACAACTCACCTAAGCTATTAGTAATAGGCTGATTAGAGAGTGCAATATAGTCATCTACATCGTTATAACTAGTTCGGGTTTCTAGGCCTGTACTTAAGTCATCCGCGCCTAAATCATCTATTGCGGTACAAGGCTCTGCACCTAAGGTTGTTTCGCCGCAACGTCTAAAAGGTGCGCTTCTATCACTGTGCTCATCAAACGACTTACTTTGGATTTCGTTCATTAATGATTGACCAAATTCAGAGGCTCTTAAAGCAATAATTGGCTCTGCACTTTTTTTTGCTTGCGGGGCAATGAGCGCGGTAATAATGCTCAATGCAATCGCAAACATGACGATGCCAATAATAAGCTCAATTAAAGTAAAGCCTTTTACTTTAAGGGCACGCATAGATAAGCCCTTCACCACTTATGCATACGCCAGCTAATCCAACATCTATTCGACACTGCGAAGTGCAGGTTTGATTTGATTTACCTAAAGGATCAAAACTAATTTGGGTAAATATATTCGCGTTACTATCTAAAGCACTAAATGCTATATCACTTCTTTGCGTGTTTATTTGTACCACTAAATGATCGGTGTTATTAGCATCGGCTCCACCGGTACATGTATCGGGTGTGGGGGGAGCAATAAGTGTGGAGGTAATATAAAGAGTATGGCAACTTGTTGTCGCTGTATTTTGCATTGCACGTAGCTGCACTGTTCTCAATGCATTTAAAGTACGATCTCGATACGAATATGCATCTTCTGTTGAACTGCCCAGAAATTTGGGAACTGCCGTTACCGACAGTATTCCCAATATCACTAGAGTAATAATTAACTCAATGAGTGTGAAGCCACGCAATCGTTGCTTACTACTGCTTATCATTTATGTAATTAACAATCGCTAACATCGATAGCAACTGTTGCTGGAGTATCTTTGTTTAAAGCTGGAGTATAAGTAACTTTACAAGAGTCTGTGACTAGGTAGCTATTTGGATAAATAATGACTGGAGTTGTAGCATCATCCCCTCCTGACAAATTGAAGTCAGTACTATCAGCGATAGTAGGATCATCGGTTACATCTGCAAAATCTATATCTAAAAATGCTTCAAATGCATCAATAGTCCCCACAGGGTAGCCAAATCGGATTGCTACGCCTTCAACAATAGGTGTTGGAGTATCTGTTTCTGCTTTATTTTGTATATTAGCAATAAGTGCCTTACCATTCACAATATTCATACCACTGCGAATCGACCCTTGTACACCCTCAAGTGTTGAAGCATTTGCATCACCTTGCAAGTTTAAAAAACGAGGTGCGGCGGTAACAGCTAAAATGCCTAAAATAACAATTACGATGATCAATTCAACAAGTGTAAAACCAGCTTGTTTATTCATTGGTAAACTTTTTAACGATTGCGTTTTCATAAGTAAGCCTCTTTTTAATTACTTAATTTTTAAATATTTTTACTTTGCCTGTTTTAGCAAAGTATGAAAAACCTGTTAAACCTGATATTTCACTCGTATTAGTAGGTATACTTTTAATATCAATGGTATGAGTTAAATAGTAGTCGCATTGCGTACTTTCTGCATTGTACCTAACTAAAAAACTTACACTTTTTATTCTTGATATTTCATTACTTAACGTACTACTGGGTGCGTCTTGTAAAATTACATTTAAAACTTGGCGACATTTATTAGCATTTATAGCTTCTGCACGAGTATCTTTTTTTTCTGTTTCATCGCTTGTTGGTGTACCTAACACTCCATCAATACCAACTATTACACCTCCATAATTAACAAATGTTTTGTTTGACCTACTGCTTGGTCTTCCTTCTAATTCCCATTGACCCCTAACCATGCCAACGGCCGATGAGAAAGCACCTGCAATAGCGTCTACGCTCGCATTATGCGCTTGATTTTTAATACCTATATATTGAGGTATAGCAAAGCTCAAAATTACTGCCAGTAAAATAACAACAATAACTAACTCAAATAATGAGAAACCTTTTGAGTAAGCCTTTGACGCAATCACTTGGTTAATTACCTTTAATCGCTGACATCATGTTCCACATAGGCATAAAAATACCCAACGCTAAAATCAGCACCATAATGGCAACAAACACAGTTAAAATAGGTTCAATTTTTGCAGTTAAACTACGTAGATCGTAATCAACTTCACGCTCATAATAATCAGCAGCCTCTTGTAATAGCTCATCAACCCGACCAGTTTCCTCTCCCACCGCAACCATCTGTAATACAAGCTGAGAAAACAGTTCAGAGCTTTTTGACGCTCTAAGTAAACTATCGCCCTTTTCTATATCTTGGCGCATAGTAACAATCGCTTTTTCCATATAACTATTATCTACTGCATGCGCAGTAAGCGATAATCCAGTGGTCATGGGAACACCAGATCGCAATACCATAGCTAAACTTTGGCTGTAGCGAGCAAGCAAAGTACGTTTTAGAATATCGCCAATAAAGGGAATTTTTAATTTATATTGATCCCACTTAAAGCGCCCAGTATCTGTATTTAAATAACGCTTCCAAGCGAATACCGCGCCAATACCCATGATCAACAACAACCACCAAAAATTAACAAAAAAACTGCTAGTCCCAATGAGTATTTGTGTCATTAACGGCAATTCGGCATCAAACTTGGCAAACATGCTCGCAAATGTAGGTATTACAAAAATATTCAAAATAACCATTGCTGCTACAAGAGCCAAAATAACAAAAGTGGGGTAGCGCATTGCTGCTTTTATTCGTTTGCGGGTTTCTTGCTCTTTTTCAAAATAAATAGCGAGTTGGTAAAATGCATCCTCTAATCGACCAGAACCTTCACCAACCATAACCATTGACACGGTTAAACGGCTAAATACTTCGTTATGTATCGCCATTGCACTGGATAAGTCACGGCCCTGCTCAAGTTGCCTGGTAACTTCCATCAATACATTTTTAAATTCTTTATTTTGTGTTGTATCTGCCAGCCCAATCATTGCTCGTATAATTGGAATACCTGCTTTTAATAGCGAATACATTTGCCTAGAAAACATAATCATGTCGTCTAGTGTTATTTTTTCGACAAATAAATTATCAAAAATTTTAATATTATTTTTTGTTTCAACTAAAGAGATTGATATTGGTATAAATTGACGCTTCATTAAACTATCAGCTACGCCAGCTTGGTTACTTGCTTCTAATTGGCCTTTAACCAATACACCTTTGCTGTCTTTCGCTTTATAGTTATATAGTTGCATCAATATCCCCTACTATTTCTGGGATATATTCAGCCACTTTAAATACTTCATCTAAAGAGGTAATACCTTGCTTAGCGTAATTTAGTGCCATTGTTGAAAGTGGTGAAAAGTTAGCACTATTTTTAGCTGCCTTTGCAAAACCTTGTGTGTCGTTAACCCGTAATGCATCCATCATCGCATCATCCATTTCGAGTAACTCAAAAATACCTACACGCCCTTTATAGCCACTGTGATTACATGCGGTGCAACCTTGCCCTTTAGAAAATTGAGCATCTGTAATCTCTTCGCCTAAATATTTTAACCAACTTAATTCTTGGCGATCTGGCAAGTACGGTACTCTGCAGTCATTACATACTCGTCTTACTAATCGCTGAGCAATAATCGCGCGCAGTGAACTTGCAACTAAATAGGCTGGTGCGCCCATGTCGATTAAGCGCATAGCACTGGTAATTGCATCATTGGTATGTAGCGTTGATAGTACGAGGTGGCCTGTTAAAGCGGCCCTTAATCCAATATCTACGGTTTCTTGGTCACGCATTTCGCCAACCATTATAATGTCAGGATCTTGCCTTAGAGCGGTCCGTAAAATACTTGCAAAGCTCAGCCCTATTTTATTATTTATTTGTACCTGGTTAATACGGCCAATACGATACTCAACGGGATCCTCTACTGTAATAATTTTACTTTCTTGTTGGTTTAACTCACTTAATGCACCGTATAGTGTGGTTGTTTTACCCGAGCCTGTTGGCCCAGTAACTAAAACCATGCCATGAGGACGTTTTATAATGCTGCGTACACGTTTTAATATATGTACTGGCATGCCTGTTTCATCTAACGATAATAATCCTGCTGATTGATCAAGCAAACGCATTACAACTGATTCACCATGCTGAACGGGCATGGTAGATAGGCGCACATCAATACTATGGCTGCGCACTTTTATATTAAAGCGACCATCCTGAGGGAGGCGTTTTTCAGATATATCTAATCCCGACATAAGCTTTAAACGTAGCACTAGTGCCGATGCTATTTTTACTTGGTTAAGAGTGTGCTCTTGTAATATGCCATCTACACGTTGACGAATGCGAAGCAAACCTTCATCTGGCTCAATGTGAATATCGGATGCGCGAACTTGCACAGCATCTTCAAATATTGATTGCAGTAGCTTTACAACGGTTGCATCAGATGTTTCATCACCTAAAGAGTTTAAATCAAACTCTTCTACGTCTTGATATTCTTCATGGAGTTGTGCTGCAAAGTTAGTAATTTCATCTGTACGACGATATACGTTGTCAAACGCAGCCATTATTTGACTTTCTTGTACAACAGCTAAATCTATTCGTTTAGGAGCAATCATAGTTGCAAGTTGATCAAGCCCCCTTAAATCAGCAGGATCGCTCATCCCGACTAAAACAGAGTCACCATTGTCTTCAATTACTAATGCTCTGTAGCGACGTGCATAAACCTCAGATAAAAGCTTAGATACATCAGCTGATATTTTTCGCTGTGATATATCTAAAAAAGGTACTTGTAATTGCTGCGCTAAAAAACGTAATAGTTGTGGTTCACTAATAAACTCAAGTGTAATAAGCGTCGAACCTAATTTACGACCCGTTGCAGCTTGAACGTTTAGCGCTTCGCTTAGTTGCGCTTCGGTGATCATGTGCTCATGAACAAGTAAGTCCCCTAAGCGCATTTTTAAACTAGGTCTCATACGGCCTCCTTTAGCGCAACTAAACGCTGTAATGCATGCTGTGTCATAGCTGTATTTAATCCACCTAAATCTAGAGCCACTTTGTAAAGCTGTTTAGCATCGAGGTACTCTCCTAATGCATCTTTTGAGGTTGCAAGTGCCAGCCACCACTTAGCTTGACTAGGCTGTAGTTGTGTAAGATGTTTAAAGCTTTCAAGTGCTTTATGGTGCTTACTCGCACTTTGTGCTGCAGTACCTTGCAACACCCAAAAATCAAGATTCGCTTGAGTCTCAAATTCATCACTTAAAAGCAGTAATACTCCTTCATACTGTTGTTGCATAATGAGTATTTTGCTTAGCATTACACGCCATTCAAGTACGTTAGGGTTTTGGCGAATACCTGATTGCAAAACCTGTTGTGCTGAATTTATATCTTGTTGTTTAAAGTAGGTTGCAGCTAGTAAATTTCGAGCCTCTACGTGTAAAGGCGATTGCGCTAAAATAATATTTAAATCACTAATGGCTTCGTTGTATAAGCCAAACTGTATTGCTTGTTTAGCTGCGGCTAATTGCTCAATCAATAAAGCCTGTGGCGACTTAGCTTCTGCCACGCTTTTAGTCATAGTATTTTGAGACTTAGTTTTAATCATTGGAGTAATTTTTGGTTTGCTGACAATAGCTTCGCTAGTTACCAGTACATTATCTTTAGCTAGTGCAGGGCTTTGTTTAACCTCGGCAATTACAACTGGCTCAGCCGTTGGTTGAGAAACCAGTAATGTTGCTTCACTCAACTTGGATTCAGCTAAATCATTCACTTCTGGTTTTATTTGCTCAACTTGCACAACCGTTTTCACAACATCTTGCTCAACTAAAGGTTCTACATTGCTTTTTTCATCTTGATAATCAGATAAATTAGAGCTTAGAACCGCGACCATTTTTTGCTGTGGTAACACAGACTCACGTTGAGTCTCTTTTTTGTCGGCGGTCGGTAAATATAGGTATGCTAAAAAAATGACACTTAGCATAATAAGTAAAATTACGGCTTTAAATGCAATATTTTTTACATCATATATCGGCTTTAAGCTTATACCTCCTTGAGTACTTACTTGTTTAGCTTCTCGTTGCTCAATATTTTTAAGCATATTATTTATAACGCTCATAACCACTGCCTCCATACCCATATGGCAGCAATAGCTAAAACACTAAACATTAAAGCACTGTAGCTCCAATATTGTCCGGTTCGATACTTTGCGCAGTCTTCAGTATCTTTTATGGCAAGTTGAATATGGCGATTTGTTATTGTATTTAACCCTTCACCGTAAGCTTGTAATAGTGCTTTGTGGCATAAAATATTAACTAATCTAGGAATTCCACGGCTAGCTCTAGCAATTTTGAGCCCCATACTATTATTAAATAAAGGAGGCCTATTAAACCCTGCAACTTGTAAGCGGTGATTAATATAATAAACAACCTCAGCGCCAGTCATCGCCCGTAATTTATACGAAAAACTGATACGTTGGCGTAATTGCCTTACTTTGTTGTTTGCCAGCTTTTCATCAAGTTCAGGTTGCCCAAATAACACAACTTGAATTAGTTTTTCACTTTCTGTTTCTAAGTTTGTAAATAATCTCAGCGCCTCTAGAGTCTCCCAACTCAAGCATTGCGCCTCATCTATCAAAAGCACTACACGCTCATTATCTTCTTGTAAGTCGAGTAAGTGATGATTTATAAGCTGCCCTAGTGCTTGCTGATCTAATGCTTTATCTACATCCATACCCAGCTCAATGGCAATCGCCCATCTAAGCTCTTCTGGGCTTAAATAAGAGTTAGGTAAATAAGCCACAATGTAATCTGGCTCAAGTTGGTTTAATAGCTTTCTACAAAGTAGCGTTTTACCAGTCCCAACTTCACCAGTGACTTTAATAAACCCTTCACCCATTTCAATAGCTGTTGTTAACACTTGCATCGCTTCATGGTGCGGTTCAAGTGCACAAAAAAACTCTGTGTTAGGGGTTAACGTGAAAGGCATTTCACTTAAATTAAAAAAGCTTAAATACATAGTTAGTTTTCATACCATGTTTTTAAAAGCTGACGGCTTTCACCTTGTTGTTTTTTCCAAGTATCTGGCATAACAACCGTTGGTTTGATTAGAATAATCAGTTCTTTTTTCTCTTGGCGTTTACGAATACTTTTAAATAAATTGCCAAATAGTGGGATATCCCCCAACACGGGGGTTTTTGATTCTTCATCCTGTGTTGATGTTTGCATCAAACCACCAATAACCACTATTTCGCCACTTTGAGCGCGAATAACAGTATCTGATTCTCGAATGTTACTTTGTGCTAGAGGCAACTCAAAACGTTGATCGTCTAATGTAATTACTTTTAGCTGCTCTTCTGTTTCAGTTACTGAAGGGTGAACATGCAAAATAACTGAGCCGTACTTGTCAATTTGCGGCGTTACATCTAGGGCAATACCAGAAAAGAACGGCGTTAAATCAATTTCAGGCGAGGTCGTTGTAGCAGTACCCGTTACCGTCGTACTTGATACATTAGTAACAAAATATTCGTCTTGCCCTACTTTTATAACTGCTTTTTGATTGTTTGTAGCGGTAACTCGAGGGTTAGATAGCATTTGCACATCACCTTGCGTTTCAAGCAAATTAATAACCCCGTTAAAGTCTCCTTTTTGAATGGTTAGCGATGACGCTCCACCAATTGCGGCTGAAATACTATTACTAATAGTAGAACCCGCTGTTGTAGCAAACGAAATACCGCCTTCTAAACCACTCGCTATACGCTCCCAGTTAACCCCCTGTTGGTACTCATCTTTTAAAGTTACTTCTATTATTTTTGCTTCTAGAATAACTTGGCGTTGCAGGTTTTCTTGGCTTTGACGCAAAAACTCTTTTAGCTGACTAATTTCGCTTGGTAGTGCATTTACGGTTACCAAACTAGCTTGTGGGCTTGCAACAACATAGCGCCCATCGCTTGCGCCAATTAAAGACTTAAGGGCGACTTCTAATTCTTTCCAAAAATCATTTTTATTAATTGTTTGGATTCGAGAACCGTTTAAATCTAAGCTTTGATTATCGCCGCCAAACTCATTATTTTGCTGGTTACTATTACCTGAACTTGAACCACTCGAACTACTGCTACTTTGTGCAAATTGACTAACCCCACCAGCAACCACACTCACTGTAGACTGACCATGGCGCTGCATCATTAAATAATTTACAGGTATTGTTTCTGTGCGCATTTTGGCTGGCAGTACTTGTACTATTCGTCCTTCATTAACAATATCTAAAGGATACATACGCTTAATAACTGCAATGACTTCATTAAAAGTAACGCTTTTAAGATTTAAACTAATTGTACCATTTACCTCTGGATGCACAGCAACACTAAAAGGCGTATCGTCTGTTAAGCCTGCAAAAAAGGCGCCTATTTCAACGTCATTAGCGGCTACATCAAAACGCTTTATAGATAAATCATCACTTATAGTTTGCTCATTATTTATTGATGATAGTAGGCTTTGGGTAAGCTCACTCGGCATCTGTAAAGGCGCAATCGCTTTAGCTTCTACAGGTTTTTCAGCCAGCTCTTGTTCTATATGAGTTTTAACTTCTTTACCAGGCTTAAAGCTATGGCAAGCCGTTAAAAATGTAGGCAATAATAGGAGAACAAGCCACGGGTAAGATAAATTATTTTTTAATTTCATAGTCATATAATTCTAATTTTATTTGTTTATCGTCATTTGCTAGCACAACCTGTTTTGAGTTTATGCTTAGCACCCGAAAATCGTCTACAGCATCACCCACTCGATAAATATGGCCAGAAATAATAGCCTTAAATGCTGTACTGTTTTTAATAATAGATTGCAATTTAAGTTCTGTGTTTTGAGTTACACTCTTGTTGTTATTTACATACATATTTGGTTGAGTAGGATCGCGTAATTGCGCTAATGCACTGGGTGCGAAAGTGAACAAAAGTAATAAAAAACATAAATTATAATGCGATAAATTTTTCATTAGCGCTCACTGTAGCAATTTGTAAAGTTAATTCAGCTTGAGGGTACTCTAGTACCTGATAACTAAACTCCTGTATTAATAACTTATCTTGATTATTTTTTAATGCGGCTAAATATTTTTGTAAGCTAAAGTAGCTACCTTCTAAAGTAACGACCATCTGATGCTCAAAAAATAATGTTTGCGTATCATGTTCACCTAGTTTTTCTACATCGATAGCCTGTGCTGGTTTGACATTAAAGTTACTCACTTTTACGTCGCTACTATCTACGAGCAAATCTTTTAAAACGGCAGGTACATTTTTAGCCGCTACAAAGCCTTGGCTAAAACTATTAAGTTGATTATTTATTTCTGCTAACTCATCTCTGGTTTGTGCAATTTGACTGCGTAAAACCTTAGTGTAGTCGTAGTTTAGTGCTTGATTTAACATGGAGAGTTGCGCATTTATCTGCTGTAACTCCTGCAATGCTGCATTTTGTTCAGAGCGAATATGAGCAACTTCATCTTGCTGTGGAAAAATAACAAACCACAGGCCGAGGTAAATCACCATGAATAAGCCTACAAATACAGTGGAATACTTCTCACGCTTTTGCAGCGATGCAAATTGAGCTCGATACTTTGCCCAAATAGGCCAACCTTTGTCTTTCTTGTTGTTCATGGTTTAGCGCCTTTATCAGCAAGGTCGGTCGCCACATTAAATTCACTCAGACCATCTTTTGTTGACAGTTCTAAAACTGAAAATTCTTTATCAATAAAAAAAGGTGACTGCTTTAAATTATTAAACCACATAGGTAAAAATTTTGACTGCGATACTTGCCCTTGAAACGTGACACTTTGCCCTACAAATTTAATATGGGTAAGCCAGATATTAGGCTCGTGATACTTGGCTAAATCTTGCATAACCTGCGCATAGTCGGTTGCGGATTGATCTGAGCTTTGCTCTAAATAACTAAATATTTGCTGCTTATGCAAAACCTCTTGCTGAAGTGTTTTTAGCTCATTAATAAAAATTGTTTTATTTTGCTTCTCTGCTAGCTGCTGTTTTACAACTTCTAACTGAGCTTTTCCTTGTTTGAGATATTCCTTTTTTTGTTCTAAATCAAGCTCACTTGAATAAGTTTTATAACTGTAAAAAGCCCACGTGATTGCAATAATTAATAGCGCACCTAACCACAACGTAATCATTCCAGACAAAGGGACTGGGTCTCGGCGTACTCGTAAGGTTTTTTGATAAAAATTAATCCGGGTTTTCATAGCACAGACTCCGGATCTGTTAATTGATAGGCTGCTCCGAGCGCATAATAAAAGTTTGGCTCTAATTGCTGCGCTAATTCTAAGTTAGGCGCAAAATCTACAACTTTTACTTGTAAAAACTCTGCAAGACCGGCTCTAAGAGTTAATGAAGATAAATCATCGCACTGTAGCTGTATGCTGCGAATTGGCGGTTGCTTGAGCTGGCTTTCAAAAAAGTCCATCGAACGCTGAATTTCTAACCCTAACGCCTCTACTAATTCTTGGTTTTGATCCTTATCTGAAATACCTAAAAAACCATTTAATCGCCTAGCTAATACTAATTGTCCATCACGAATAATTAAGATTCGAGGTTCATGATTAGCATGCTGCACAATCAGCATATGCGCCTCTTTGTATGAGCCAAATAAAGTTACTAAAACCATTTCTTCAGAGGTCATTGCACGCAAAACTGGTTTAGTTTGTTCAAAACTGTCTATAAACGGAAGTAGCTGCAGCTTATTGGTAATAAATACATTCATTTTGCTGCTTTGCATTGGTAACGTTATTGGATAATCGATAAAGTCAGCTACAATGTTTTCAGAGGCTATATCAACTAAATCTTTTGTAGTCCAAGGCAGCGACTGAATGATTTCTTCATCACTAAGGTTTGGTTTATCCATTTGCACTATTTGATAAAAGTAGTGCGGTATGACTAAATTAACTGCACAAATATCAGTAGACACCTCATTTGTACAAGCAACAATTGCAGCGGTATAATCGGTTTGCTCAGACACATTTACACTGTGAGAACTGTGAACCATCCATTGGTCGCGTTGTTTTTTTAAACATACCGCGTTAACAGTATCTGCGTAAGTTGCAACACCAATAGCTGTATTTGGATCTAAACTACGATTTAACCATGAAAACAGCTTTTCTTTCATATAGCTACTATTGTTAATTGAGTATGAAATAAGTGTCGTACATTTTAACTACTTTGCCAAATTGAAAACCAATAAAATGCATGAAACATTCAAAATAGATGAAAATAACTATATTCAACAATTAGATAGCTCGTTTCTAAAAAAGAGAAATATTTGTTTAGGTATAAAACGTGATGATTTACTCCATCCGCTAATAAGTGGCAATAAATGGCGTAAATTAAAATACAATTTAGCGCATATGCAAAAGATAAATAAAACAGAGCTTCTGACTTTTGGTGGTGCGTTTTCAAACCATATTCACGCCTGCGCAGCCGCAGGAAAAGAATTTAATATAAAAACTCACGCGATTATTCGCGGACCAGAACTGGATAACAACAACCCAACAATCCAATTTGCAAAACATTGTGGTATGAACCTACATGTTGTTAATCGTATAGAGTATCGAAAACGCCAAGACACCGATTACCTTAATGCTTTGCAAGAGCGCTTTCCAAATGCTTATATCATTCCTGAAGGTGGTACAAATGAGCACGCCTTATTAGGATGTAAAGAGTTAGTACAAAGCTTACCCGAACATAACTACTTAGCTTGCCCTACAGGTAGTGGTGGCACGCTTGCTGGATTAATAGAAGGCAGTGCTTCAACAACACAAGTTATTGGTATAGCGGTATTAAAACAAGCTGATTATTTAAATCAAGAAATAAAAAAGCTCAGCGCTAAAGCTAATAATCAAACTAACTGGCAGTTACTCACAGAGTTTCATGGTGGTGGTTATGGAAAATTTTCACCTGAGTTATGGCAGTTCTGCCAAGATATAGGCCGCACACACAACCTACCGCTTGAGCCTATTTATAGCGGAAAAATGGTGTATGCATTGTGGCAACTTATTGAGCAAGATTATTTCCCATCTGGGAGTAAGATTATTGCGGTCCATACCGGCGGACTTCAGGGGCTAAATGGTCTTAAATATAGAGGCTTAATTTAATGAAATACCGCTTGCGTAAACTCTTGAAGTGGCTCTGAAAAGTAAAACCCTTGAGCTCCCACCACTCCCAACTTGGCAAGCGTAAACAACTCTTTTTGAGTCTCTACGCCAACGGCATATACGGGTAAATTTAAAAGGTTTGCGGCTTCGACTATCTTTTTTATCTGCCTTTGATTTTGAGTTTTTTCATTTAACAAATGAATTAGATCGTATGATAATTTAAGCCCACATACTTGGTTATAATCAGCTAATACAGCTAACTTCTCACTGCTTTTTACATTATCAATTACCATTTGTGAACGGCTTTTTTTAATTATATTTAGTGCATTAGTTATCGATTTTCTATGAGTAAAAAATTCTGTCTCACTTATTTCAAATTGTAATTTAGCACTTAATTTAAGTTCAGCTATTTGACTAGGTAGCCACTCCCAAAATACATCGTTAAACCAATTTTTAGGGTGTAGATTTACACTAACTGTTTGAGCCGAAGATTCACTCAGCATTAGCTTTTTAACTTGTGTTATTACGGCTTTATCTAATATTAAAGCGTCTTGATTACTATAAACCTGATTAATAAAATAACGAGCAGCTAGTAATCCAAGTTGACTATGCCTAACCCTAATAAGCGCTTCATGTTCTAAAATCTCCCCACTAGAGAGCTCAAATAAAGGTTGGAAAAATAATATAAACTTATTCTTTTTAATATTTTCGATAACCTGTTTACTTGAGAGTGGTTTTTCTTGGTAATAATTTAACGCTAAGCGGTGATAGTGCTGTACTGAGCTGCTTTGCGATAGCATAAGTGCTGATTTTGCTAACTGATAAACCGCAATTTTATCTGCGCCTACTCGATAGTCGCACGCACCTATTTTAATGTTTTTATGAGTCATACTTTTTTGGTAATTTTGGCATAGTAAAAACACGCTCTGATGAAGCTTTTCAACGTAGCTGTCTAACTCGGGAGTAGATATATGTGGCAAGGTGATGGCTAAGTAATTGGAATTTAGTATTTTTACCGACACATCTTTAAATCCAGTCAATTTTCTAGTGATTAACACTTTAAAAATAACTTCTTTATCGGTTTTCTTATCAAAGTCACATTCAATGAGTAAAAATAAGCTATGTGATGCTCTATTAACCCCATACAAAGAACTTAATTCGCATTTTTTTACTTGTTTAATTAATCGTATTTTATTTTGTGTTTGTTTAATAATTTTAGTAGGTTGTATCATTGTATTTTTGGGCGTAATTTTACGACTTACATTCAATAAACCCCACCAGCGGTAAGACCAGCCAGCGGCGCCTGATATGATCAAGTTTAGCAATATAAATAAGTAACTTTGTGTTACCCAAGCAGGATAGTGATAGAGGCTCAAATTTAATGTTTTGTAAGAAAAAACTTCGCGCTCTATATTCACTAAATGCTTAAAATGCTCTGCAGGCTTTGGCACTTCCAACATAAAACCTTCACTTTTAGCCAATGCAGCCAACACTTCATTGTTTATAGAAGGAGATAAATTCAGCTCGTAAACGTGTTTAACGAACTGCTGACCAGAAGCATGAACTTTTTGATGTAATGCATCATTTAAAATAAAATTAAAACTAATAAGTATCATTAAAAATAAGACAAAAGAGATACCTTTGAAGTACTTGAAAAGCCAGATTTTACTCTTTTGCATAGCCTGCCACTCGTTAAATTATTAACTAAAGTGTTGTTCAATATCTATAGAAGTACAAGGCTATAAACTAAGTTTAAACGTTTATTAATAGTGCTAAACAAAAAACACTCAGATAAACGAGAACTTACACAAACAAACAACGATGCCCTTTATTTTATAAATAGATTAAATTGAATCCTCAAGCTTAAGCGCGTTTTGTTTGTACTATGTGCAGCGAAGCTGTTTGCTTTGTTTATAGTGCCCAACTCACTAACTTCTGACATTGATAATTCAACCTTTGCTGAAATAAACATATGGTAAAAGGATGTATGAGATCTCATATAGCAACCGGTGAGGAAAATTCTATTTTATGAATTGTCTTTTTAAGTTATCCAAAATAGGCTCAAGCCAACGGACGATATTACGATAGGTACTTAATATGGATAATTATTAAATCACTTTAACGGCTCAGTTATTTAAACAGCGGATTATAGTTTCACGTAGATTTTTAGCTTTAATAGGCTTTGCAACATGGGCATTCATGCCAATGGATAAGTATCGTGTAATATCATCTTTCATAACATTAGCTGTTAAAGCAATTATTGGAATATTTGCGATTGCTTTATCACTATCGTTACGAATAATTTTACTTGCCTCAACCCCATCCATAATAGGCATATGAATATCCATCAAAATAATATCGTACGATTGCGATTTCACGGCTTGAATACATTCTAGTCCATTGTCGACCAAATAAATTTGAGCATCCGCATTTTCTAGTATGTTTGTAACTATTAGTTTATTGATCGAGTTATCTTCCACAACTAATATTTTGATACCTGCTAGCGACTTTTCACTTACTGCATTTACCACAGGCACTTCATTCAGAGAGCCTACTACTTTACTTTCAATCGCCTCATACAAAACACTCGTGTATACAGGTTTCTGCAAAATAGTTTTTATACTTACTTTTTTGGCTCCATTATTTAGTAAACTTTCGTCACTCATTATAAGCACAATAGTGTTGGCATAAAGTTGAGGGTTAATATTAAAAATGCGTATTAAAAAAGTTTCGCTACTCATTGATGGCATTGTCCAGTCGACAATAATAACTTTAAATTTCTCTTTATTGTGTTCAATAATATCAATAGCTTGTTTAGCAGATTGACAGGCCGTACATGCTAGCCCCATAGCCGTTAGCTGATTTTCAATTACCTTAAGATCATCTTCATTATCATCTACAATTAGTACTTCAAACGCATCAGTAAAAGTTAGGTTAGGAGTATCATCAATTAACGCTTGGTTATTCAGTTTCACCTTAATTGAAGCTATAAATTCACTACCTACACCTTGAGTGCTTTTTACCGTTATATCTCCCCCCATCGATTGGCATAAACGCTTACTTATAGTTAAGCCTAAACCTGTGCCGCCAAACTTCCTAGTTGTAGAGCTGTCAGCTTGAGTAAAAGATTCAAATAAATCGGCAAGGCTTTGCTCGGCAATGCCAATACCTGAATCTTTAACAATAAAATACAAACAAACACTCTTAGGATCGGCTAATGATCTTTTTGATTCTATTAATACCGATACAAAGCCCTGTGTAGTAAATTTAATTGCGTTAGAGCATAAATTTAGCAGTACTTGGTTTATTCGAACTACATCACCAATTAAATTAAGTTTGACCTCTTCACCAATGACAATATCAAATGTGATCCCTTTGCTTTGAGCTAGCTCATCAAAAGTTGCTTTGATGTAGTCAACAACCGAATTTACAGAAAAAGGAAATTCTTCAAGGTTAATGTTTCCAGACTCAATTTTTGAAAAATCTAAAATATCGTTAATAACTACAAGGAGTTGATCTGAAGAATATTTAATTTTATTTAAATAATGCTCATATTCCCCAGGCAAACCTTTTTCGAGCAAAATGTTGGTTAAGCCAATAATCCCACTCATAGGCGTTCTAATTTCATGACTCATATTTGCTAAAAATTCAGACTTAGCGGATGTCAGCTTTTCGGCCTCGTCTTTGGCTTGCAACAGTTCTTCAGTACGCAGATCAACGCGAGACTCTAATCTTTGCTTTTCTTCATCAAGCTCTTTTAAAAGTTGGATGCGGCGTTGATTTAAAAACAATACGAAAACTAAAAAGCTGCTAAGAATACAGATAATCGCAGTAGCGCTGTAAATCAATGTTTTATTTTGCTCAAAATAGGTTGGCTCGTAATAAGATATAATCGACTTTTCTGGCAAGCTTTGTGAAGCTATATCGAACTTGTTTAATTGACGCCAATCGTAAGCATAAACACTTAGTTCTTCACCACTGATTGCACTTAGGCTTTTATTTTCATTGTATAAAATTATCGAATCGGCAATACGTGCGCCTATTTTTTCACCCGACAACACATACCCACCAACAACACCTGAACCTAATAGTACCTCCCAATAACTAAAAACGGGCGCTGAACTTGCTTCAGCTAATCGCTCTACTAGCTGATAAGGGCTAAGAGATTTATTATCGTAATACCTGAAAATGGGTGTAAACAATATAATTGAATCATCTGGCGCATTTTTTATTCTAGTGAGTAGCTCTGGCATTGAAAGATCAAACCACTTTTCTACGTCTAAATACGAAAAGTCACGGTTAATAACCGAAAATAGCCCTCGATAAAAGCTCATCCCAATATCATTTTTTGTATCTAATATAACGATTAATTTTTTAGGCTTCATTAAATTAACAGCGCTTGCTGTTGCTTGCGCGTAGTCTAATTTAGCTTGGATCACTGCTCCATTGGTGCTTTCAGGTAAACTAAATTGAGCGCCTGGTTCTAAATATATTCTTGGAGCATTTATAAAAAAATCATCTAATTGCGATAAAAGTACAGCTGCAGAAGGCGACTGAGTAACAATGATATCTATGTGCTTATTTTTATATTTTTGCTTAAGGTAGTCCTTCATTAACTGTTTTTGATTTGCTTCATCAAAGCGGTTTACATCCATATTTTCAACGAAGAGTTCATAACTAAAAGAACGTTCTATAAGTTTTTTACGCAGTCCAGAATCAACACTTTTGTGCCAAGGCATATCTTGGTTTGTTGAATTTATAAATAAAACATGAGTAACATTTGAAGAAGATTGAGCGTTTGAAATTGGACTCAAAAATAGAAAAACAAGAAATAAAAATAAGATATTAGTTTTCATGTTTCTCATTGTGTAATTAAGGTAAAAGTCTTTTAATGGTAAGTGTTAACGATATATATATCAATTAAAGATAATGTAAATTTCACCATAATTTAACATACTTACTAACACTATTTCATTTTATTGCTTAATGACGATATTCATTGATAGTTCTTGGGTGCCCTCACTAAACAACCCGTATAAAAAAGCCCCGTATGAACGGGGCTTTTCTATAATACATCTTTACACTGTAAAGGTTGGGACACTAGAACGGGATATCGTCGTCAAAATCAATGGTCGGTTCCATTGGGTTTGATGCACCACCTTGCGGGGCGTTTTGCGGTTTAGGAGCGAAGCCACCTTGCTGTTGTGGTGCACTTTTTTGCTGTGGTGCATAACCACCTTGCGGCTGATATTGATTACTTTGCTGCTGTGGTGCTGGAGCCGGTTTTGGTTGTGCTGCTGGTGCGGCTTGTTGCTGTGGATTATAGCCACCTTGCTGTGCGCCTTGACCTTGGTTATTTTGACCGTAACCACCACTTTGTTGGCCACCTTGCGGCTGATTACCTTGGTAACCACCACCTTGTTGGCCGCCTTGATTACCTTGATAACCACCGCTTTGCTGATCGCCACCGCGTGCGCCAAGCATTTGCATTTGACCTGTAAATCCGTCAACTACAATTTCAGTTGTGTATTTTTCTTGGCCTTGTTGATCGGTCCACTTACGTGTTTGAAGTTTACCTTCAACATAAATTTGTGAACCTTTACGACAATATTCACCAACAATTTCAGCTAATTTGCCAAAGAATACAACACGATGCCACTCAGTTTTATCAACCATTTGGCCAGTGTTTTTATCTTTATAGCTATCCGAAGTTGCTAAGGTAATATTTGCTACACCGTTACCGTTAGGCATATAACGAACTTCAGGATCTTGCCCTAAATTACCAACCAAAATTACTTTGTTCACACCGCGTGCCATGGAACCATCTCCTATAAATGTTAGATTAAACCAGCGACTTTACGCGCTTGGTCTAGGTCAAATTCTTTATCATTAATCTTTAAATAGCTGCGACTTTCATCGCGAACCACAGTTGCTTCTATTACGCCAGGTAAAGCAACTAACTGAGAAGCAAGTGTTTGAGCATGCTCTTCAGAATCTAATTTGGTCATTAAACTAATAACTTTACTTTTGGGTGGGACTTGCATTTTCCACGCAATAATAAGCCATATTAACCCAACAAGTGCCGCTGCCGCAAACACAGCTTGCGTCGTTGTCGTTTGTGCTACATAACCACCTAACATACCGCCTAAAAAGGCGCCTAAAAACTGACTAGATGAGTAGCCACCCATTGCTGAACCTTTTTGGCTTGCAGGTGCTATTCGCGATACAAGCGCAGGCATAGTGGCCTCTAAAAAGTTAAACGCCACAAAATAAAGCAGCATACACACAGCAATGCCTACTACACTATTAACCCATACCGACATTGCTAACATACTAATAGTTAACAAGGCTACTGAGCCAATAAATGCTTGTTTTTCTTTCTCTTTTTTAATGGCCACAATCATTATTGGTACCATTAATAAGAATGCTAAAAATAGCACTGGAATATATAAATACCAGTGATGGTCTGCAACCAAGCCATCTTTAATTAACTGACTCGGCAGTACGACAAATATAGTGGTCAGTGTTAAATGTAATAGCAATACACCTGCATTTAATCGTGCTAACTGAGGGTGCTTAATTAGTTTTTTAATATCACTAAAGCTTGCTAATGTATCACCTTTGGGTGCTTTATTTACCGCATTTGGCACTAGCATGGTCACTATAAATATACCAAAAACAGCTAAAATAGCAGTCAACCAAAATACACCCGCAATACCCCACGAAGCTGCGACAATTGGCCCAAGTAACATAGCAAAGGCAAAGCTCATTCCTATGCTCATACCAATAACGGCCATTACTTTTGGTCGCTGCTCATCGCGGCTTAAATCTGAGGCAAACGCAAGTAGCGCACTGGCTATTGCGCCCATACCTTGTAGAGCGCGGCCTACGGTAACCATTTGAATAGAGTCAGCTAATGCAGCAACTACAGAGCCAATAGCAAATACGACTAAGCCACCAACAATAACCTTTTTACGACCAATTTTATCGGATAAGCGACCCATAGGTATTTGCAATACGGCTTGCGTTAAACCATACGCACCAATGGCAAAACCAATCCAAATAGGCGAAAAACCTTCAAGCGATTGTCCATAAATAGCCAATACAGGCATCAGCATAAACAAGCCGAGCATTCTAAATGCAAACACACTCGCCAGCGATACTGCGGCGCGTTTTTCTCGTGAATTAAGTGAAGATGCGGTCATTATCTGCGTGATCTTACTCTATGAAAAATTGAGGTTGGGATTCTACCATAAGCTTGGCAATAATTAATCGCCTATAAGTAAGGATTTTTCATTGATCAAGGATTAATATTGCTTCGTATTATGCGATACTGAGTAAATAATTTTGGTAATAAACGAGATAGCATGGAAAACATTGAAGTCCGAGGCGCCCGTACGCATAATTTAAAAGACATCAGCCTAACCATCCCACGTGATAAATTAATAGTTATTACTGGTCTATCTGGTTCGGGGAAGTCATCACTTGCATTTGATACACTTTATGCAGAAGGACAACGCCGGTATGTTGAATCACTCTCTGCGTATGCAAGACAATTTTTATCGCTTATGGAAAAGCCTGATGTAGATCACATCGAAGGCCTCTCTCCTGCAATTTCTATTGAGCAAAAATCAACGTCTCACAACCCACGCTCTACGGTGGGTACTATTACCGAAATTTACGATTATTTACGACTTATGTTTGCCCGCGTTGGCGAGCCACGATGTCCTACACATGATTTACCACTTGCTGCGCAAACAGTGAGCCAAATGGTAGATACTGTTTTGGCACTGCCTGAGGGCAGTAAATTAATGCTGCTTGCGCCTATAGTAAAAGAGCGTAAAGGTGAGCATGTTAAGTTATTAGAACAGCTATCAAGCCAAGGTTATATTCGCGCCCGTATAGATGGTGAAGTATGTGACTTGTCTGATCCACCAACACTTGAGCTTCATAAAAAACATACTATAGAAGTAGTTGTAGACAGATTTAAAGTAAAAGATGGCTTACAACAACGCCTAGCAGAATCGTTCGAAACCGCACTTGAAATGTCTAATGGCGTGGCACATGTAGCATACATGGATGATAGCAGCGCTGAAGAAATTCTATTTTCAGCAAACTTTGCCTGCCCTACTTGTGGCTATGCAATGACTGAACTAGAACCGCGTTTGTTTTCGTTTAATAACCCTGCTGGTGCGTGCCAAACCTGTGATGGTTTAGGTATACGTCAATATTTTGATCCTAATCGCGTAGTGCATAACCCAGAGTTAAGCCTTGCTGGCGGTGCAATTAAAGGCTGGGATAAACGCAGCTTTTATTACTATCAAATGCTACAAGCAGTTGCGGATCATTACAATTTTGATTTAGACGTGCCTTATCAAGATTTAGACAGCGACTCGAAAAAAATTATTTTAGATGGCTCTGGTAGCACTAAAATTGCGTTTAATTACCGTAACGACCGTGGCGATTTAATTACGCGTAACCATGAGTTTGAAGGCGTTTTAAATAACATGAATCGCCGCTACCGCGAGACCGAGTCAAACTCTGTACGCGAAGAACTTGCTAAATACCAAACAAGCCAAGCATGTCCTAGCTGTAATGGCTCGCGTTTACGCGAAGAATCTCGAAATGTATTTATTGGGCAAACCAACTTACCTGCAATCACGTGCATGAGTATTGGTGAAGCTATGGAATTTTTTGAAGGGTTAACGCTAACCGGACAAAAAGGCCAAATAGCTGAAAAAATACTAAAAGAAATTCGCGACCGTTTATCATTTTTGATTAACGTTGGCCTAAATTACTTATCACTTGAACGTAGCGCCGACACACTATCAGGTGGTGAGGCTCAGCGTATCCGCTTAGCGAGCCAAATTGGTGCCGGCCTTGTAGGTGTAATGTACGTACTAGATGAGCCATCTATTGGATTACATCAACGCGATAACGACCGCTTGCTACAAACACTGGTCCATTTACGCGACTTAGGTAACACCGTTATTGTAGTAGAGCACGATGAAGATGCTATTCGTGCCGCTGACCATATTATTGATATTGGCCCAGGCGCGGGCGTTCATGGTGGGCATATTATTGCTCAAGGTACACGCGACGATATTTTAGCAAGCAAAGAGTCTGTTACGGGCCAATTTTTATCTGGCGTACGTAGAATAGAAATACCAAAAGAACGTCATCCAACGAACGACAAGTGGCTAGAGCTATTTGGTGCTACGGGTAATAACCTTAAAAATGTGGATTTAAAAATCCCATTTGGTTTAGTGACCTGTGTGACAGGTGTATCGGGCTCAGGTAAATCAACGCTAATAAACGACACTTTATTTAAACTTGCTCATACAGAGTTAAATGGCGCAACAACAGCCGAAGCGGCACCGTATAAATCAATTAGCGGTTTAGAGCATTTTGATAAAGTGATCGATATTGATCAAAGCCCAATTGGTCGTACTCCGCGTTCAAATCCGGCAACCTACACAGGTATATTTACCGGTATTCGTGAGTTATTTGCAGGTACGCAAGAAGCGCGCTCACGTGGCTACAAAGTAGGTCGCTTTAGCTTTAACGTTAAAGGCGGACGCTGTGAAGCGTGCCAAGGTGACGGCTTAATTAAAGTTGAAATGCACTTTTTGCCTGATGTGTATGTACCGTGTGATGTATGTAAGAGCAAACGCTATAACCGCGAAACACTCGAAGTACAATACAAAGGTAAAAACATACACCAAGTGCTTGAGATGACTGTTGAAGACGCCCATGATTACTTTGATAAAATACCGGCTATTGCCCGTAAACTTAAAACGCTGATGGACGTCGGTTTATCGTATGTTCGTTTAGGACAAGCCGCTACTACTCTTTCAGGTGGTGAGGCGCAACGTGTAAAATTAGCGCGCGAGCTATCAAAGCGTGATACAGGTAAAACGCTCTACATATTAGATGAACCAACAACAGGCTTACACTTTGCTGATATTGAACAGCTGCTTGTTGTACTTCATCGTCTGCGCGATCACGGCAATACAATTGTTGTTATTGAGCACAACCTCGATGTTATTAAAACAGCAGACTGGGTTATCGATTTAGGACCTGAAGGCGGTGCTGGCGGTGGTGAAATACTCATTGCAGGCACACCAGAAGAAGTAGCCGAATGTGAGCGTTCACATACAGGGCATTACTTAAAACCTCTATTAAATAAATAGAGGTTAAGTTGTGACAAATCAATCGGCATTAAAGTTATTTAACCGTCGAGATTACACTTAATTAAAAATGGCGAGAAGACTCACTTCTCGCTATTTTTTTGCTCTAACTTTCATTTATCAACATAATACCAATCCGCAATAATACTTAATCATTTTGCGGGGCTAAACGTGTCGCTACCTGTGTTAAAAAATTCTCATTTAGACAACTAAATAGCGAATTTTTTGCCTAGCTATCAACACGTTTTTCCACCCTCAAAATAGATCTCTTAATTAAGCGAATTGGTATAACAATCGAAAATGCTATTAAAGAAAAACAACACACTGCTACAAACTTAATCTAGAGAGATAGACACGCCCTAGTCATTCCAACTTATCTGTATTATTTGCATGTCTTTATATTTTGATGCTGTAAAGAAAATCTGATTGTTATCACTAATAAAAAATGCGATAGGTTTAAAATCTACATGTACATCTTGTACTGTTTTATCTTCTAAATTAAGCCGAGCAACTCTTGAAATTGCATCAGAGTAGTAAAGGTAATTTCCATTAATGGCAAAAATTTGTGCTTGTCGCGCGTCTTTAGGCAATTCCCAATTCTGTTTATTTGATAATTTAATTAACTGATTATTAGTAATTGCATAGTTAGTGCCGTCAGCACCTGAAATTAATTTATTGGCTTTAATATCCTCTAATATAGTTGTGTCTCGCGTTAATAAATTAAACTGACCAAATAGATTTTCTGAACCGCTTCGCTCTAAATAAATTATACTTTCATTATCTTTAGACCATACATAGTTTAGTATCTTTCGCCCTTTAAACTCAGCTATGGTATAGAGCTTGTTCGACATAACGTCAAAAAATGCAATATCACTATTAACTCTTAATAAAACCCGATCTTGCTTACTCGATACCCTTAGTCCACCAATAGCAAAGTTAGATTTCCCTTCATAAGTAAAGTTACTAAGCTGCTTTGTAAGTCCGTTTTGAGATAACCACAACTGACTGCTGCCAGAGCGCTCGGATACAAAAATATGCGCTGGTCCTTTCTCATTAATTACTTCTGCAATGATGTAGTCGTCTTCATCACTTTTGTAGAGTGCTTCATACTCAGGAGCATCGCTAAAAAGATTAGTCGCTTTAATTAACGAAAATGCTTGTGTTTTATTTGCTGAGTAAAAAAGGCTATTAGCAGATTGAACTGCAATATAATAAGGTGAAATTGCTGGGGTAACCGTTAGTGTGCGCTTAATAATATTATTTTTATCAAACACTATGGTTGAAAGCTCAGAGCCTTCAAAAACGATCACGCCTTTATCGTCTGCAAGCCAGTCAAACGCGAAGCTAATTACGCTTTTCTTTGCTTTAAATAACCGCTTAGTTTCATGGGTTTCAAAGTTGTAGCTAAATACAGAAAAAGGCTTACCCTTTTGACTAAGTACATATGCTATTTTACTACCAGAATGAGATAAGCGAGGCATGATTACGCCATACATGACGCCTGGTGGTGGGATCACTATGAATTCTTTTTTAAGTTCTAAATCATATTTATATAAACCTGAACCCTCATGCTCATTTTTATATTCGGTGTAATAAATATGCTCACCACTTTCATCTACTTGCGCATAACCTGTGTATCTAAGGTCACACTTTTTAATTAAGGTAGCCTCTCCTATAACAGGAAATTGGCTTAAATCGACGAGTACCATTTCACACTTTTGCTGCTTTAAGTTGGTCGCTTGTAACAACACAGAGCGCTGATTTAACTGCCACGATAAAATAGATACTTGAAAGCCAGGATAGGTAATTTCAACTTCCCTTTGATCAGATAATCGCTTTACAAATGCATGCATTACGTCATTTTCAGGTTCAACATTTGTATAAGCTAAATATTGTTTATCTGAAGACATCTCAGGGTGAACCTCACTGCCTATATTCCACGTGCTTGCTACCTTATTAACCGTGATCTGTTTAATCTTTTCACTAGAAGGTGCATTAATAAAAAACAACCCAAACCATATTAAAAAGCACAGGCAAATAATGACGAATAAAGAATAAATCAAAAACTTTTTACTATTCTTTCTTTGAACCGGTTGCGAAATAGTTGCAGTAGCTAGCTCTTCATTTTTGGCAGAAATACCCGTTGAGTCAGGAAAAATATTTGTAGACTCTTTAGAAACATTTGCTTGCGTTAAGCGTTCAGGTATTACTGTTAGGCTATACCCTTTACGGTAATGCGTTTTTAAAAGCGGTGCTTTTTCAATTGGGTGGGCAAGCTGCTTTCTTAACTCTGAGATTGCACGGTTAATCGCATTATCATCAACAAAGCTCTGTTGCCACACACTCTCAATAAGCTCTTGGCGGGAAACGATTTGTTGAGGCTTATCTATAAAGTGGAGTAATAACTTTACTAAAAGTGGATCTAATTCCCTTTCTAAATGGTTTGAAGTAATCACACAGCGATTACTAATAAATTGCCAAGGTCCGATTTGATAATTCATAGTCTTTACGTATTTTTATTTTTATAAACCGTATCACATCTATACTTTATTTTATAGAAAAGCATTTTAAACCTTATATTAGCATTATAAGGTTTAAAGCTAACATACTAAATTAAAACAATTATTTATCTTTAAAACCTTATCTATTAATTGCTCATAACTAGATAAGCGACTCTTAATAAATTCAGCGATATTCTTTAAACCGTCATCAACAAGCAGCTTAGTAGAAAATCATTTGTGATTCTAAATTGGCTGCATTTAAAAATATAAAAGGTTTAATTATGAACAGCACAATGAAAAAAGTACTACCGGCTTTACTACTAGCAACTGCTTTTAATACTACTTCAGTTATTGCAGCTGACACTAAACAAGACACCGTTCAAAATAATTTTGAGAAATGCATGATTGGTGAAAGCATAAAGGTAATTAACCCTGCTAATCAAAAACTACAAAAAACAAACAAAATAGACGCTTCTGAGTCTTTAAAAAATAATGTTGATACACAAACGTTACTTTCTTCACTGGATGAAAAAATATCAGCTGAGCTTGACTCTTCAATGAGCAAAATAAACTCGCAAATTGATAAAAATCTTTCAAAGGTAACATCGTCAATCACTGCATATTTCAGCAATGTGTTATCGAACTAAAAACAATAAAATTAAAAGTTATATTAAGGAATTATCATGAAAAAATTCACAAAAAAATTAGTATCTGCCAGCGTAATACTTAGTTGCAGCCTTTTAGCAAATACAGCACAGGCTCAAAGCTCTGTATGGAAAGTAAGTAATGGCAATGACTCACTATTTATTGGCGGTACAGTTCACATACTACCTAAAGCTGAAATGCCACTGCCCGCTGAGTTTAACCATGCTTATGAACAAGCAGATACAATTATTTTAGAAGCACCCTTACCTGATCCAGCCGACACCAATGCACAAATGCAAATGCTAGGTGCGCTATCGTATACAAATAACGAAACGTTGAGTCAAAAGCTAGAACCCCAGGTTAAAGCTTCTCTTGAAAATAAGCTTAGCGAGTTTGGCGCTAACCTAGCTAAGTTAGATGGTTTTCGTCCTGCTATGGTGAGTATTGTTTTAATGTCGATGGAGCTTCAAAAGCAAAACTTAATGGGTGAAGGGGTTGATGCTTATTTTACTAAAAAAGCGACTGAAGATAACAAAACAAAAAATTATTTAGAAACAATGGAATTTCAGTTAGAGCTTTATAAAACAATGGGTCAAGGCAACGAAAACGATTTCATTAAACGTAACTTAGCTGAGCTTCACAACTATGGCGATATGTTTAAAGGACTTTTAGCTGCCTGGCGCAAAGGTGATACAGACACACTGAATAAAGTGGCACTTGAAGGTATGCAGAAAAATGATCCGAATAGCTATAAACAACTCATTACAGATAGAAATAATGATTGGTTACCAAAAGTAGAAGCCATGTTTAACAACGACAAAAATGAGTTTGTACTTGTTGGAGTTGGCCACCTTGCAGGACAAGATAGTTTACTTACCTTACTTGAAAACAAAGGCTACAGCGTTTCTTTAGTCAGTGTTGATAGCACGGCAGATATAACAGTAAGAGGGGCTGAATAATGGATAAAACAGACAAACTAGCGATATCGCTACTGTTTCTATTTGGGTCTATCATGTTGATATGTGCTATATAAAAAATGCCGCTAACAAGCGGCATTTTTTTATTTTAATAAACTTACCCGCGAGGAATAAAACCAAGCGCATCGTATACCGATTTTAATGTTTTCTCAGCACGTACACTGGCTTTTTCAGCACCTGATTTCATTATGCTATTGAGTAGGTTTTGATCTTCTCTGATCTCTTTAAAGCGAGCTTGAATTGGCTCAATCATATTTACAACTGCATCAGCTGTATCTTTCTTTAAATGGCCATACATTTTATCTTCATACTCAGGCACTAGGTCTTCTATTGAGCGCTTAGTTGCAACACTTAATAAAGTAAGCAAGTTTGATACACCAGGCTTCTCGCTGCGATCAAAGTAAATACGTGCTTGTTCGTCTGAATCAGTTACTGCTTTTTTAAGCTTCTTCACAATTTGTTTAGGCTCATCTAATAACATAATGTAACCATTTGGGTTTTCGTCAGACTTAGACATCTTTTTAAGTGGATCTTGCAAGCTCATTACGCGTGCACCAAACTCAGGAATGTACGGCTCTGGTAATTTAAATACGTCGCCGTATAAATTATTAAAGCGTGTTGCTATATCGCGAGTCAGCTCTAAGTGTTGCTTTTGATCTTCACCGACGGGTACTTGATCAGCTTGATATAATAAAATATCCGCAGCTTGCAATACCGGATATGAAAATAAGCCCACGTTTACGTTATTTGCATGCTTAGATGACTTGTCTTTAAACTGAGTCATTCGATTAAGCTCACCCATTTGCGCGTAACAATTTAATACCCACGCTAACTGTGCGTGCTCAGGTACTTGTGATTGTACAAATAAAGCAGATTTTTCAGGGTCAATACCACATGCCGCGTAAAGAGCAATACCATCCAACACTCGAGAGCGCAGTAATTCAGGCTCTTGGCGAACTGTAATAGCGTGTAAGTCTACTAACATAAAGAAACTTTCGTGGTCTTCCTGTAACTTTAGCCACTGGTTAATAGCGCCAACATAGTTGCCTATTGTCATACCACCGGTTGGCTGAATGCCGCTTAAAACTACTGGTTTACTCATGATTTTCCTTTATTTGGCTTAATTAATAATATTTAACGCTGCGTTAGAACAGGTATTATATCTAAGAAGTGATCGCATAGGTACTGTGGATTATAATCCTCAAGATTTTCACCTTGGTTATAGCCATAACTAAGTGCAATTACGTCTATATTCGCGGCTTTAGCTGCAAGTATATCGCTTTTAGAATCACCTATCATTATTGCTTTATTAGGCTGAGCATTTAGTTTTTTGCAGGCAAATAGCAATGGCTCTGGCGATGGTTTTTTTGCCATGTCGTCACCGCATACAATCACATCAAAATGACTCGTTAATGCCAGTTTATCGAGTAATTTTTCTGTAAATATTCGAGACTTATTAGTGATTAATGCTTTAGGCATACCACGAAGTGCTGCAAGCCCTGTTTCTACATGTTGGTACAAAACACTATACTCACCAACTTGTTGTTCATAGTGCTTATAAAACTCTAATATTGCTTTACCACTAAGTGACTCATCTAGATGTTCACTCACTTGCATATCGCCACTCAAAGCGCGTTTAACGAGGACCTCAACCCCATTACCGACCCAACTTTCCACCAAGCGTTGGCTAACAATAGGGAAAGCAAGACCACTCAAGGTTAAATTAATAGCAATATACAAGTCGTAAACACTATCAACCAAGGTACCATCTAAATCAAATAAGGCGACATCGTACTTCATTACTTAACACTTCCAAGCTGTTTACGCATTTGATCAATCACAACCTTGTAATCTGGTTGATTAAAAATAGCTGAACCTGCAACAAACATATCAGCACCCGCTTGTGCTGCTGCTGCAATATTATCGACTTTAATACCCCCATCAACCTCTAAGCGAATTTCTCGACCTGATTCAATAATACGCTGTTTTGCTTGGCGTAATTTTTCAAGCGTATGAGGGATAAAACTTTGCCCACCAAAACCTGGGTTTACCGACATTAGCAAAATGGTATCGAGCTTATCAATAACATGGTCTAAATAGCTTAGGCTTGTTGCTGGGTTAAACACTAAGCCTGCTTTACAGCCGTGATCTTTAATTAACTGTATTGTACGGTCAACATGCTCACTGGCTTCAGGATGAAAGGTAATAATTGATGCACCCGCCTCTGCAAATAATGGAATAAGACTATCTACAGGCTTAACCATTAAATGCACATCGATAGGTGCTGTAATGCCGTAATCTCTGAGTGCTTTACACACCATAGGACCAATGGTGAGATTAGGTACATAGTGATTATCCATTACATCAAAATGAACCACGTCAGCGCCCGCATCGAGAACTTTATCAACATCTTCGCCTAACTTTGCAAAGTCAGCAGACAAAATAGAAGGGGCTATTAAATATTTTTGCTCTGGGTTAAACATGATTAACTCCATCAATAAATAGTGTATTGCGTTAATGTAACTTAATTGAAGATGTTACCCAAGTAATATGGCGTAATAGCCCCTATTTCAGGTAACTTTAAGTTTGATATTTAATCAATATTTGCTATGATTAAAAAAGTAACAAATTATTGGATTTCATCATGCGTGCTTTTAAAACTGGGATATTAATTGCGTCGGCATTACTGCTTATCGGGGCATTTAGCTTTGGTTCAAGCTCTGAGCAAGAATTAAGCTCAGTGGGTAATTGTCATAATACACAAGTGGTAAGTGTTCAAAACACATTAACTACGTGTATTAAAGTTGAAGAAGAGTCATCGTGGTTTTCATGGTTAACTGGCGATAGCCGTAGTGCTCAGTTTCATTACCTCGATTTACTAGAGCTACTTACTAGCTCAGAAGATTCTAAAAACACTCCATCTTTAAAACCTTTATTTTAAATAATGCTGCAACTTTTTAGTGCGTTGCAAAGTGTGCTAGCAGCATTTTTTGGTGTTCAATCTGAAAATAAACGCCAAGTCGATTTTAAACAACACTCTCCTATCTCTATCATCCTAATTGCGATTGTACTATTTATTGCTTTTGTTATCGCAATTTACGCAGTGGTTGCTTGGGTGCTAGATACATAGCCATCAACTCGTCAACTTTATTTCTAGAGCCACCTTTGGGGCTAATAGTGCGCTTTACTTGAATTTGGTCAAGTGATGCTTGGCTATAAATTTTTCGAGTCCATACGGTATCGTGATTGGAAATGAGTACTGGTGTATCATTTTCAAAGGCAGCCTTCTCAGCCAAATTAGCCAAATTAGCCTGATCATCTAAATTAAACCCCCCTTTAGCGTAAGACGTAAAAGAAGCTGTTTTACTTAATGGTACATAAGGCGGGTCGCAATAAATAACAGCATTGTTAGGCACTAACTTAAAAACGTCATCGTAATCTAAACAGGTGAAGGTTGCTTTTTGTGCTTTTTCAGCAAAAAAATACATTTCTTTTTCAGGAAAATAAGGCTTTTTATATTTACCAAAAGGCACATTAAAAATACCTTTCAGGTTATATCTGCACAGTCCGTTGTAACCATGGCGGTTCATGTATAAAAACAATATTGAACGTTCATATACATCACGGCTTTGATTAAACTGCACACGATATTCGTAATAAGCATCTGCGTGATTATTCAAATCAACAAATAACTTTTTAGCATCACTAATGAGCTCATCCGGGGAGCTTTTAAGCTCTTTGTATAAGTTAATTAAGTCTGCATTTATATCGTTGAGAATATAGTGTTTAAAGTCACTATTTAAAAACACAGAGCCTGCACCAACAAAAGGTTCAACCAACGTATCAGCATGCTTGCTAGCTTGGTTTAATCGCGCATTAATGTTTTCAACTAGGCTGTATTTTCCGCCGGCCCATTTAAGGAAGGCTCTACTCTTTTGCTGCATTGGCTCTTTACTTCAATCTGGTGTTGCGCGATTTTACACTAAAGTAGTGTGTTTTACTGATCTACGAGTGCTATTTCTTGCTTTATTTTACTAATTTTTTTATAGAAAGGTTTATTTTTTTTAACCCCAGCAGATAAAGTATCCATTGCTGATTTTGCTTCGTTTATACTTCCAAAACTACCAAATGTAACAACCCACCATATTTTATTATTTCGCTTCGTTTGGTAAGTATGAGTTTGCTGCTGTAGATTGAATTGAGCAATAAAGCTATCGCTAACTTCCTGCTGAGTTACGGCTAATAATTGAATAACACTATTTGTATCTGTTTGCTGCATGTACCATATATTATCTTGGCTACTCTGAGTTTGCTCTGCTGTATTTACTTTTAGAGCTTCAGATTTAACCTCACTTGATACACTGCTTTTATTATTAGTACTAACATCAACATCACTGTCTAGTACGTTAACGGAGTTGGCAGACTCGGTAAGGCTTTGCATGATCGCAGGCACATCATTAATGTGTTCGCGTTCTAGCTTAATAGGTTGCTCAACTACTTTTGGTTTATTTAGGCTCGCTACTGGGTCATTTTTCTTTATAACCGGCTCACTTACTTGCTCTACAGATATTGCTGTATTTACGACTTGTGTTTCTTCCTGCTGATAATACTGTTGCCACCACTGTGTCATATCCGACTTATAAAGTAGCCCAATAATTAAAAGCATAATCAGCAACATCAAAATCAATAGGTGCAATCGCCAAGATACTTTGTCCTTTACGATAATATCAGCTATGTGCTCACTAGGTTGCCAAGCAAGCAATAAACTAGGATTACCTTGAGCCTCAGCTAAAAAAGTACTAAAAACAGGGTCTTCATCATAAGGTAAGTCTGAAAAATACCATTGTAATAACATCTTACTTTCTCGAAGCGTTAGCGGCTCCAAGTAAATTTCAACAGCGTTGTTTAAAGGCAGCTTAGACTGTGAAGCTATTATTATATATAGCGTATTTGGGCTGTTCTTAGAAAGTAACTCAAGCTCAATTAACATCTCATCAGATAATTGCCTACCGCCATCAAGTACCCATAAACATGGCCCACATGGTTGTTGCTGGAGCAACTGGTAATAGTTTTCAGGTAAACTTAAGTTATGATCGATCAGGGGAGAGTTAAAGCTTTGTTCTAATAACTCACTCATTAGCTGAGCGTCAGTCATTTGTGCACTTACTTGCACGAAGGCTTTATTAAAGTCGTTGTATTTATCTGTAATGAAGGTTTCGAGCATATAACTTTTACCTAGCCCAGAAGTGCCAAGTAAAACAATTAAATTTTGCCCGTACTCAAATTGCAGTGCGATTCTATCCACCAAAGCCGCACGGCTTGGTAAAATTTGTGACTGCATTTACTGCTCGATTAAGTCTCTAACTTGATCATCAGATACATTATCAACTAATGCACACTGGCCAAATTGGGTAGGTAGAATAAAGCGGATAGTGCCTTTTTTATTCTTTTTGTCTTTACGCATATGCGTTAAAAACTGCTCGCTAGTCATTTGCTTTGGAATTTCTGTTGGTAAATTATATAGCTCAAGCAGCTTAATAATTCGATCAACTTCATCTGCGCTTAAATCTTGGCGTGTCTTGGCAAGTTTAGCTGCTAATACCATTCCTGTTGCAACAGCTTCGCCGTGTAACCAAACGCCATAACCCATCTGTGCCTCAATTGCATGGGCAAATGTATGGCCTAGGTTTAACAAAGCTCGTAAGCCGTGTTCTTTTTCATCTTGAGCAACTATAAGCGCTTTTATTTCACAACATCTAAAAATGATATGCTGTAAGCATGCTTCATCTAGTTGCTGCAAATTAGCTACATTTAGCTCTAAATATTCAAATAATTCGGTATCGTAAATCAGACCATACTTAATTACCTCAGCCATACCTGCTGCAAACTCTCGTGCAGGTAGAGTGTGTAATGTTTGCGTATCAATAAAAACCGCTTGAGGCTGATAAAATGCCCCTATCATATTTTTACCTAACGGATGATTTACTGCCGTTTTTCCACCTACCGATGAATCAACCTGTGAAAGCACTGTCGTTGGTATTTGAATAAACGGTACGCCGCGCTGATAACAAGCCGCTACAAAACCAGTTAGGTCACCTACAACACCACCACCTAACGCAATTAGACACGTATCTCGGCCACAGTTATTTTGTAGTAAAAATGCTGATATTTTTTCAAACCATTCCAGTGATTTATATTGCTCACCGTCAGGAATAATAAAAGATAGCGGATTTAGATCAGCTAATGAATCAAGTAACCTTTGCAAATATAAAGGCGCTATTGTGTCATTAGTAATGATGATAGGCCGACAATCACCAATGTGGTGAACCAGGCGGCCATTATCTTGAAGTGCAGATTGCCCAATATAAATAGGATAACTTCGCTCGTCCAAATTAACAGTTAATTTAAGCATGCTTGGCTATTCCTTTATTATTGGTTTTTAAAAATCTAATTTCTCGATGATTTGGTTAGCAACAACTTTAGCGCTTTGCTCATCGGTACGTACAACAAAATCAGCAACTTCTTTGTATAGTGGCTCGCGTTCTTCTGCTAAGCGCTCTAGTACGTTACGAGGTGCTTCTTCAGTTTGCAGTAATGGGCGACGCTTGTCGCGTTGCGTGCGTGCAACTTGCTTCTCTATAGGTGTCTCTAGGTATACAACGATACCTCGAGCCGAAAGCTTGTTTCGGACTTCTTTGCTCATTACTGAACCACCACCGGTAGCAAGTACAATACCTTGCATCTCGGTTAAATCGCCAATAACAGACTCTTCTCGAAGTCTAAAGCCTTCTTCACCTTCAAGATCGAATACCCATGCAATATCTGCACCTGTGCGGCGTTCGATTTCTTGATCAGAATCAACAAATTCAAGGTGTAATTGGTCAGCGATGTGACGACCAATCGTGCTTTTGCCAGCCCCCATGGGGCCAACTAGAAATATATTACGTTTCTCAGCCATATCTTTTAGTACAAACAAACTCTAAAATTTGAAATAAAACCCCGCCTAACGACCTGGCCCCAAAATTAAGGAGGGGATTATCTCAGTAATTGCGGGGGTATTTCAAGTCAATTAGCATAAAAAGCCATATAACGAGCAATTAATCTAAATAATCACCCGTTGGTTAACATAAAACCACTGTATTTTAATCAATTTGTATTTTTGGTGTCACAAAAATAAGTAATTCACGCTTTTCATTAAACTCACTCGTGGTTTTAAACAGTCTTCCTACGTAAGGAATGTCACCTAAAATTGGCACTTTACTCGTAGTATTAATGATCTGCTGCTGGAAAATACCACCGAGTACTACGGTTTGTCCATTCTCAACTAACACTTGTGTTTGAATCTCTTGGGTATCAATAGACACTGCTTCACCTGTTCCCGTTTGTACGGTATCGCCACGCGTGTCTTGAGTAATAATTAAGTCTAGAATTACTTTATTATCAGGTGTGATATGAGGTGTTACTTCTAAGCTTAGTACCGCTTTTTTAAAGCTTACGGTAGTAGCACCACTTGAAGCTGACTCAGTGTAAGGAATTTCAGTACCTTGCTCTATTCGTGCTTTTTGCTGATTAGCCGCTATGATACGCGGGCTAGCAATAATTTCGCCTTTATTTTCTTCTTCAAGCGCACTTAGCTCTAAATCAATTAATGTACCGTTAGCCAACTTTGCTATGTGCAAACCAATGCTGGCCGCAGGATTAGAAATTGGTAAATTTACATTTAATCGATCTGAAATGCTTGGCGCATTTGTAGTTGATGTTGCGTTATAAATACCTTCAGCGCCTTCAAGGGAGCCTGAAATACCAACACTACTACCTTGGTCACTAAAGCCCCATCGTACACCTAAGTCCTCAGTAACGTTATCGCGCACAGTTACCATCCGAGATTCGATTACAACCTGCTGTACTGGAATATCGAGTGTTTCTATCATCCGGCGAATGTTTTCTATACTCTTTACAGTATCTTTTACCAATAAAGTATTTGTACGCTGATCAACCGATACACTACCGCGGGCAGTTATAATACTGTTCCTATCTGTTTTTAATAAGTCAGCAAAATTTTCGGCTTTAGCGTAGTTTAATCGAATGTATTCACTATAGAGTGGTTCTAAGTCTTCAACTTGCTGTTTAGCTTTTAAATCTTTAGCTTCACGTGCTGCAAGCTCCTCTGCAGGCGCTACCATTAAAATAGAGCCATCCATGCGTTTGTCTAGCCCTTTAATACGCAGTACTACGTCAAGCGCTTGATCCCACGGAACGCCATCTAAGCGCAGTGTTATATTACCGGTCACTGAATCACTGGTTACTAAGTTAAAATCGTTATAACCCGCAATAATTTGTAGTGCTGCTCGCACAGAGATATCTTGAAAATTTAAGGTCATAGGGCGACCTTGATACTCAACGCCACCATCTAAATAGGCGTTTTGCGTTTCATCTTTTTCTACCGTCAGCGTTAAAATATTATCTATTTGCTGGTACGTAAATGTAAACTGAGCGTTTGGCTCAATAACAACACGACTTAATCCGTCTTCTTTAAAAGTCTCGATATTACTTACAACAGTACCAAAATCTAATACATCTAATTCATAAAGTAGGTCATCTAAAATATCGGTGTGATGAAAGTCAGCATAAATTTTCCCGCCACTCTCATGAACTTCAATTGCAGCTTGAGTGTCTTGTAAAAATACGAGTACTTTCGCTTCGCCTTTTTCACCACGTCTAAAATCAATTGATTGGATACGGTTGATGTAATTTCCACTTACGTCACCTGAGTCCATCGCTACATTTTCATTTTCAGATTCTGTAAGAGGATTATCAGACACGCGTATTGATACTAAGTTGTTATGAACTTCAGTTTCATAAATTTTTAATCTATCGAGGTTTACTGTTACCTTTAAACCACTGTTAGTTAAAACATTAGTAACACTGCTAATTCCAGCTTGATTAACTTCAACATCATTTAAACCAACCTCTAACTCTGCGGTATCAAAAAACATTTCGATTCGGGCTGGGCTATTAAACACCTGAACTTTTGGCTCAAGCGTTAACTCTTCATCAAAAACAAGCTGTAACTCAGTTTCGCCTTTAAGTAATGGATTATAACGAACATCATAAAGTAACGGCCCTGCAACGGCTGAATTTACAGTGACTAAAGCAACAGCAGCCAGTAATGTTCGTGAAATACGATGAAGCCAAAGTACATCCTTATGCATGCTATTTTTACCTTTTTTATTATTAATTTGCGCCATCTGTTGCCGCCTCTAACATTTCTAATTTAGTCAAGCGCTCTTTCCAACAGCCAGACCCATCAGGGATTAATTCCACTAACTCTATATAGTCGTTACTTACTGCTTTTACTTTGCCATCATAACTACCAAGGTAATTCCCTACCGTTACACGATGCAAAGTAGCGTCAGCTGCTGTTATTAATGCCCATATTTGTCCACTAGAACCAATTGTGCCTTTCATTGCTAAGTTATCTAGCGGGTATTTTTCTAACGGTTCGCGGCGACGCTCTTGATCAGGGTGCAAACAGTTTTTTACTTGTGTTAATTTATTTTGGATTATCTCAGGCTGAGGCGCTACAAACGGGCTACGTAGCTGACCAGCACTGTACTCAAATATTTCAAACTTTGTCAGCTCAGGAATTGATTCAACCTTTGGTGTTGTGCTTGCTTTTACCTGATCAATAAATTCTTTTTGCTCAGACGTATCATCATTACAACCACTCAAAACAAACACCATTACTACAGGTACTACGCGAAGGAGCTTCATTTTTTAACTCCTTCTTCATAACGATATGTTTTTGCGACAACACTAAATGTTAACTGTTTATCGCCCGATGATAAAATAGAAAAGTCATGTAAGCTTACAATTCGTGGTAACTGAGCTACTTTACCCACAAACTCACCAAACTCATGGTAGGTTCCTATCACTTCTATTTTAATCGGTAATTCAGTATAAAATTCTTTCTCGACTTCTGGTAACCAACCTATTTTTAAAAAAGTCAGACCACTTGTTGTTCCAACATACGACAAATCATCAAGTAAACCAGGGGTTTCGTTAGAGGTAGGTAAACGTTTTAATAATTGTGAAAACTTATCTTCCATTTCAATCATTTGTTGACGATAGATCTCAAGCTTACTCGCTACTGCGTATTTAGTACGATAAGTTGTGCGTAACTCGACCTCTTTCGCAACTGCACTGTGGTAACTATCAATTTCATCAGAAACTAACAGGCTATAACTAAAAAACAATACAAGTCCGGCAACAAACGTACAGCAAATTGCTTTAACTGCAATAGGCCAATCGCCAATGTTATCGAGCTCTATTTCATTCCAATCAATTTCACTCAGTGCTTTAAAATCAAGGCTCATCGCTAACCTCACCAATTTTATCAAATGGTTTTACATAAAATTCCATATTGAAATCACTAAGTAAACGCGAAGATTGATCGCCTGCAACAATGCCTTGCATTGAAGGATTCTCTAGTAAATATGAGCTTTGTACTTGGCGCAGCATTGTTGATAAACGGTTATTAGATTCACTGCGTCCCAATACATGAATTTGGCTACCTCGGCGCTCGAGTTTTGTTAAATAAACCCCACCCGGCACTATTTTGGCAACTTCATCCATTATTTGCGTACCCAAATTACGGCTGCTTTGTAATTCTTCAATGAGCCTCATACGCTGTTGTAAGTTTTCTTTTCTTTTATCTAAACTTCTAATTTCACTAATTTTTTTATCTAGCATGCTAATTTCTGAACTTAAATAGTTATTCTTTAAGTTTTGACCGTCTTTTAATGAACTATAAAAAGAGCTTAATAAGTACATACTCGCAAAACAAAGTATAACGACACCAATAAGTATAGTTACAAATTTCTTTTTCGATTCTTCGCGCTGCGATTCACGCCAAGGAAGTAGATTTATATGTGGCATGTTGAAAAGCTCCTTAATGCCAACCCTGTCGCAATTGCAAACTGCGTTTTGTGACGTTGCATTACATTACGATCTACTTTTGGAGAAATTTCCATATTTTCAAAAGGCTCAGCAACGACAGAGTGAATACCTAGTTCTTCAATGAGTAATCGGTCAATACCTTTAATCATCGATGTACCACCCGTTAATACAATATAATCGATTTGCTCTTTGCCACTGGTTGTTAAAAACATTTGCACCGCACGTCGCACTTGTTGAAGTAACGAAGTTTGAAAAGGGGCTAATACTTCAAAGGTGTAGTTTGGCGGTAAATCACCTGATGTTTTACCAATCTCAGCTTCATCAAAGCCTTTATTATAATAAGCAACGATACTATTTGTATATTGGTCACCACCAAAAACTTGGTCACGTGTATAAATTGTTTCCCCAGCTTGAACAACGCTCACAAGCATTAAAACCGCACCAATATCAACCACAGCCACGCATTTATTAAATGCGTCGCTAGGTAACTGTTGGTAATACACATCCATTGCACGACTTAATGCATAGCTTTCTACATCAACTATTTTAGCTTCTAAATTTGCTGCTTCTAAAGCGCCAACACGCGCTTCAACACTTTCAGTACGGGCAGCTGAAAGCAAAACATTCATTTTACTAGGATCGGCTTCATTCGTCGAAAGCTTCTCAAAGTCGAGGCTTACTTCATCAAGAGGATATGGAATTAAACTATCGGCTTCAATTTCAATTTGCGACTCAAGTTCAGCATCAGTTAACGATACATCCATGAAGATCACTTTTGTGATGACTGTTTGGCCAGAAACAGCCACTGCCGCAAATTTTAACGACTTTGGTAATTTTTTTCTTAATTTTGTAATTACGTTACCAATCGCTTCAATATCTTGGATTGTACGCTCACTCATAGCGCCTTTTGGCATCGGCTCAATTGCAAGTGCTTCAAGTCGAAATCCAGTTTCAATTTCACGTAAAAGCACAGCCTTAATAGAGTGCGATCCAATATCAATTCCTACCATCATTTGGGACGGTTTTTGAAATAGTTGACTTAGCATGTTTCAACTTGGCCTTTGTTTTAATAATAAACAAGTTATAATTTTTATATGAAAAAATATTATTCATTTTTTAATCAATATATACTAGCAGTCAAAACTCGCAATTGGGAGTCCATTTAGGGAAATATAAGTGATTTTATTAAAACGAACTTTACAATTTTTTATCATTTGTGTGTTAATTGGTCTGATTACTTTGATCAGTCTTTATTACTACGTTAAACCTGATATCCCCAGTGTGCAAGTTTTAAAAGACGTGCAATTACAAACTCCTATGCAAGTATTCACTAAAGATGGGCTTTTAATCAATCAATTTGGTGAAAAACGTCGTATTCCAGTGACTATTGATGAAATCCCTCAAACACTCATTAATGCATTTCTAGCGACAGAAGATAATCGATTTTACGATCATATAGGCATAGACCCTATTGGCATCGTACGTTCGGCTGTTGTTCTTATATCTACTGGCGAGAAAAAACAAGGTGCAAGTACTATTACTATGCAGCTTGCTCGTAATTTCTTTTTAACACGCGAAAAAGCATATATACGCAAAGTTAAAGAGATATTTATAGCGCTTCATATCGAAGATGTATTAACAAAAGACGAAATTTTAGAGCTTTATCTTAATAAAATAGAATTAGGTAATCGTGCTTTCGGTATTGGTGCAGCAGCGCAAGTTTATTACGGTAAAGAGCTAAAAGATTTAACACTTGCACAAATGGCGATGATTGCAGGTTTACCTAAAGCACCTTCTGCATTAAACCCAATTCGTAACCCAACGCGTGCAAAAGCACGCCGAAATGTAGTTTTAGGCCGTTTACTTACCGAAGACTATATAACACAAGAGCAATATAACGAAGCAACTAGCCAACCTATTACAGCTTATTTTCACGGCGCAGAAATAAACTTATACGCACCGTATATCTCTGAAATGGTGCGTGCCGAAATGGTTTCGCGCTATGGGGTAGATAAAGCATACAACTCAGGTTTTAAAATTTTTACCTCAGTAGAATCAAAGGTTCAAAAAGCAGCGCAAAACGCACTTGTAAATAACTTACACGATTACGATATGCGTCATGGTTTTAGAGGTCCAACTGATATTTTATGGAATCCTGAAACACAACCAGCTTTAACTGAGCAAAAAATACTCAATAAATTACAGAGCGTAAATGAATTAGGCACTTTAAAAGTTGCAGCAGTACTTAGTGTTAATGATAAAACAGCTACTGTATTACTTAAAAACGGTGAACAAACAACCCTCACTTGGGATAATTTAAAATGGGCGCGTAAGTATATTACTCGCTACCGCCAAAGCTTTGCTCCAAAAGCAGCTACCGACATTTTAACACCAGGTATGCAAATATGGGTACGTCAAAACGAAGATAGCAGCTTCTTATTAAGCCAAGTACCGGAAGCATCAAGCGCTATTGTCTCACTCGATCCACAAGACGGTAGAATAAAAGCCATTGTAGGGGGTTACAGCTTTGAGCAAAGCCAATACAATCGTGCGGTACAAGCTAAGCGTCAAGTGGGTTCTAATATAAAACCTTTTATATATTCAGCAGCACTTGAAAAGGGCTACACGCTTGCGTCTATATTAAACGATGCACCTATAAACCAATGGGATAAAAGCCAAGGCGTAGCATGGCGTCCTAAAAATAGCCCCGCTGTTTACAACGGTCCTATTCGAATTCGCCGTGCTTTAGCACAGTCTAAAAACGTTATTTCGGTGCGTTTACTGCGTGGTGTTGGATTACAACGTACAGCTGATCACTTACTAAAATTTGGCTTTAAAGACGCTGACATTAATCGCAGTGAATCATTAGCCCTTGGCAGTGCTTCCATTACTCCCCTTGAACTTGCCCGAGGCATGAGTACATTTGCCAATGGCGGTCACTTAATTGAACCTTACTTCATCTCAGAAATTCAAGATGCTTATGGCAATGTATTGTTTAAAGCAAACCCTGCTCTTGCCTGTGACGAAGAGCCTTTGCCAACACTCAATGCACTCTCAATTCATAATAGTGATGGTGAAGAGGAGCAAACTAAAAAATGTGCACCGAGAATTATTTCTAAGCAGAATGCATTTTTAATTGCCGATGCTATGAATAGTGCAATCTGGGGGGGGGGTAGCTGGGCTCATAAAACAGGTTGGAGTGGAACCGGTTGGCGAGCACAAGCACTAGACCGTCGCGATATTTCGGGTAAAACAGGCACAACTAATGACTCAGTAGATACCTGGTTTAGCGGTTTTAATAGTAATGTGATGACCTCAGTTTGGGTTGGCTTTGATAATCCGGGCAACGCTCTTGGTCGCTCTACATATAACAACAACCTAGATAGCAGCCAAATATCAGGTGCTGAATCGGGCGCTAAAACCGCACAGCCAGCATGGGTTGAATTTATGAAAGCGGCACTAGAAGGCAAGCCCGAAGCTCCAATTGAGCCGCCTGAGGGACTTGTTTCTATTCGTATTGATTTAGCTACTGGTTTATTAAGCCATAAAAATGACTACACAAGTCGATTTGAATATTTTGAAAAAGGCACCGCACCTACAAAGTATGTGCTATCTCAGCCTAACGATATATTTGAAGAAGACACTAAAACAGAAGAAGAGCTATTTTAATAATATGTACGTAATACAAAAACGGCAGCTTATTTAAGCTGCCGTTTTTATTTAAACCAAAGGTTTATTTTAAGTTTTGAACAAGCCAATATAAATCAGAGTGCACACCCGCAGCGGTCACTTCCCTACCCGCTCCTGGCCCCTGAATCACTAATGCGTTATCGCTATACCATTTGCTATTAATGACAAAAATATTATCACCAGGAGTAAGGTTTGCTAACGCATCGCCATTAGGCACATACGCTATTCCCACTTTAGCGATTACTTCACCTTGTTTGATTTCTAACAAGCCCGTGTATCTAAGTACTGAATTTTTAGCTTTTGCTGTAGCTGCATGCTCTTCAATGAATGCATCTAGCTGTGTTTTTTTATTTAAAAAGTCATCCCAACTTCCCAGCGCAAGTTCATCAGGCATCAATGCCGATAAGCTAATATCGTCAAGTTCAAGCTCTACACCTAGCTCTCGAGCTAAAATAAGTAGTTTACGCTGCATATCTCGCCCAGATAAATCTTCGCGAGGGTCTGGCTCTGTGAATCCCATTTTCTGAGCTTCTAGTACCAACTCAGAAAATGGCCTAATTCCATCATATTTACTGCATAACCACGAAAGCGTGCCTGAGAAAACACCTTCTATACGTGTTATTTTATCGCCACTATTTTGCAAATCAGCCAAAGCAAAGTTAATAGGTAAGCCAGCGCCTACACTGGTGTTATATCGCCAATGTAAATTACGTTCTAAAATATTACTACGAAGTGCTTTATACCAAGTAGTAGATGCTGTTCCAGCGTATTTATTAGCACTAATTAAATGACAGTCTCTATCTACAAAGTCTGGATATAACAAGCTAAATTGTTCACTTGCGGTAATATCAATTAAAATTTTATGCTCGTAATCGAGCTCATTTATAGCATTCAGTAAATCTGCAGATTGATAGCTATTAGCCTCATGCTGCCATTGAGTTTTCCATTGCTGCGTATTAATACCACTTGCATTAAACAGCATTTTTTTAGAGCGAATTAGACCGACTAATTTAATACTAAAGTCATCCGATAAGCGCTCAAATTGTGCCGATAACTGTTTAATAAAAACGTCGCCAACGTTACCAAGCCCCGCAACTATAATTGCGATTTCTTGGCCTTTATTAATTAGCTTATCGTGTAAGGCACTTTGTATATCACTATCTATAAATTGATCGGTAAGCAATAAAGCATATCCAGTATCTTGATGGACAAAACGAGGTTTTATGCTGTGGAGTTTTAATAAGTCTAACGCTTGTAGGCATAATGTATTAACGTCTTGCTCAGGCGCTACAATTGCGCAGCCATTTAAATTTGACTCGCTAATATTTGCTCTACCCGCAAAGTAATTAATAACCAGATAAGTTTGTGCTGCTGGCACTACCAGATACACTTCACCATTATGGTTAAAGTGATGAAGGCTATGCTGAATAAGCTGACTAACACTTGCAACCTCTCCTTCACTTAACCCTTCAACCATTAATAGGTCAACATTTTGCAACGTGGTTATAAAACGTTTTTTCTTCGCTGAACCTTCTTTTACTATATCTGTTGGACTTGCTTGCACATCAAAACTACTGCGAACAGCTAGCTTAATATCTGTGTTTTTAAGTGGCGATAGTGTTTTTGCATGTAATACAGGATTACCCAAACGAGCTAATAAATTAGCTTGCCCACGGCAAATTTTGCCGTATTTAATCGCTTTTTTTACCTTTCGAGGATCAGTGCTATACACTCCCTGTGTATCAGTCCAAATACATACTTGCTTAGCATTGCAATAATTTGCAAGTAGTGTTGTACTGTAGTCACTCCCATTTCGGCCAAGCGTTACTGTCTCGCCTTTGATATCTGCGGCAATAAACCCAGTAACAACATTTATTTTATTAGGCAAAATTAACTGCCCACATTGCTGCGCATTTTGCGCATGCATTAATTCGCCATCATTTAAGGTAAAAAGAGTACGTGCATCTTCAGCGCATGCCTCAATATTTAGCTGCTGTAAATAAGTAGCGAGTAAACGTGCTGACCACAGTTCGCCATGTGCAAGTAATGCAGCCTCTTTTAGCTGCTCAGCTTGAGCAAGTTCTGCAATATAGCTAAGCTCGGTATTTAGTGTTTTAAGTGCACTTCGTTTTAAATCAGCTTCTAATAACTGCTCTATTAAATCACTTTGATGGTTATTTAACTGCAGTAAAATATCAGATACTGCTTGAGTATCTTGTTTTTGATAGCTTTGCCAAAGTAATACTAGCGTATCGGTTGTCTTACCCGCAGCCGATACCACCACACAATCACCCGGTTGAGTATGTGTAATTATTATTTTTGCTACGCTTTGGTATCGCTCACTTGAGCTTAAACTCGATCCACCAAATTTATGTATACAGTTAACCATATTAATCACCAAAGCGCCGGACGAGCTGCACTTAATTTAACGTTACCACCAGAAGTGCCTGCTCCTTTGCCTACACGGCCAACATTTTTATTTTGCCCTGGTTTTACAAGTTCAAACACTCGCTCAAAATCAGCGACTAAATCGTGTATATCTTCAATACCTACCGAAATACGAATAAGCGTATCGCCCACACCCGCCTCTAAACGTGCTGTTGCCTCCATGCCTGCGTGCGTCATGGTAGCGGGGTGACAAATTAAGCTCTCTACGCCACCTAATGACTCAGCTAAACTAAACGTTTTAAGGCTAGTTAAAAATGCCGCAGCGTCGTTTATATCGCCTTTAATATCAAAACTAACCATGCCACCAAAACCAAGTTGCTGTGCTTTAGCCAGCTCATGTTGAGGATGTGACTCAAGACCTGGGTAGTAAACTTGGCTTACATATTCAGAGCTTTCAAGGTACTTAGCTATTGCCAGTGCATTTTCTTGATGCTGCCTTAGGCGCACATTTAAAGTACGTAAACCACGAAGCGTTAAATAGCTATCAAAAGGCGCACCCGTAATACCAATGTTATTAGCCCACCAAGCAAGCTCATCGCCTAACTCTTGTGTTGCGGCAATAACAGCGCCGCCTACTACATCTGAGTGTCCGTTAATGTATTTAGTGGTTGAATGCACCACAATATCTACACCAAAATTAATAGGATTTTGTAAAGCAGGCGACAAAAACGTGTTATCTGCAGCCACCAATGCACCGCATTGCTTTGCAACATCGGTAACCGCTTTAATATCTGTTAAACGAAGTACTGGGTTACTTGGGGTTTCTATCCAAATAAGCTTGGGTTTAATTACTAAAATTTGTTGAAGGCTTTCTTCTTTTGTTAAATCTAATATTTCGAGCTTTAGTAGTCCGCGTTTTTGTAAAGATGTAAATAAACGATAGCTGCCACCATAACAGTCATGTGGAATTACTAACGTATCGTCACTATTAAGTAGCTGAGTAGCTAAATGCACGGCAGCCATGCCTGTAGCTGTAATTATGCCACGAGCGCCACCTTCAAGCTTAGCAAGCGTCTCAGCTAAAACATCACGATTAGGATTACCGCTACGACCATAATCATACTCACGCTTAGTATCAAAGTCGGCAAACGAATAAGTAGTCGATAAATAAATTGGCGGTACCACCGCACCATGATGTTTATCAGCATCAACGCCGTTACGTACAGCAATGGTCGCTTTGTTTTTTTCACTCATATTCGTCACCTGATTAATTTGGATGTTTAGACGTCCAAAAGAGTAAGTTATCCGTTTTGATAAGTCAAAGTATTTTAAAGCTCTAGATGGCTAAAAGTAGAAGGGGCCTCTGCGAATAACACATTTTAGCTCACAAAAGTGTGCTTATCTTTACACCTACAATAGGCTTATTAAGATAGATCGGTATCTATTATTTGACTATCTTTTTTAAATCGATAGAATTTCACGCATATTTACACGCTTTTTATACCGTGTGAGAAATTAATAATCTGAGGCAACGATACATCTTATGGCTAAATGGAATGGTGAGTATATTCACCCATACGCAGAACACGGTAAAAAATCAGAGCAAGTGAAAAAGATCACCGTTTCGATCCCGCTAAATGTATTAAAGGTATTAACTGACGAACGTACACGTCGTCAAATCAATAACCTTCGCCATGCTACAAATAGTGAATTGCTATGTGAAGCATTTTTGCATGCTTTTACTGGCCAACCTTTACCAAATGACGATGACTTACGTAAAGATAACGCCGAAAAAGTGCCAGAAGAAGTTAAAAAAATAATGCAAGAAATGGGTCTAGAAGTACCCGTTTTAAACGAAGAATAATACCAATTCCATTAAGTATGTGATCTAAATTTTACGTCGAAAAAATAATTCAGTTCTAGGCGTAAATTGAAGTAAATGGTTATTCCCTTTGCGAAATTTACAACAAAGAAATGGGTTGTTTTAGCAAGTAAAATAGATCAGCTATTTATTGGAATTGGTATAAATATTACAAAGACAAAAAAACCTCAGTAATTACTGAGGTTTTTTTATGTCTAAATTTTATTGCATAGCTCTACTGTATAGATTTACTGCATATAATTTTCTGGCAAATCAATTTGCGCAACACCTGACTCAACAGCAGCTAGGGCAACAGCTCTTGCTATACGCGGCAGTAACCGAGGGTCCATTGGTTTTGGAATAATATACTGTGCACCAAACTCTAATTTATCTACGCCTGCTGCTTTTAAAACTTCTGCAGGTACAGGCTCTTTAGCAATACTACGGATAGCCTCAACTGCAGCAATTTTCATTTCATCGTTAATAGCGCTTGCACGCACATCAAGCGCACCACGGAAAATAAACGGGAAACATAAAACATTGTTAACCTGATTTGGGTAATCAGAGCGCCCTGTTGCCATAATTAAATCGTTACGTGCGCCGTGCGCAAGTGCAGGATCGATCTCAGGATCTGGGTTTGAACATGCAAACACAACTGGTTTTTCAGCCATTAGCTTTAAATCTTCAGCCGCTAATAAGTTAGGGCCAGAAACACCTACAAACACATCAGCATCTGCAATTACATCTTGCAATGTACGCTTATCGGTATTGTTAGCAAAAAGCTGTTTATATTCATTTAAATCATCGCGGCGGGTATGAATAACACCTTTGCGGTCAAGCATATAAATGTGTTCGCGCAGTGCTCCGCACTTAATCAACAGCTCCATACACGCAACAGCGGCAGCGCCAGCCCCTAAACATACAATAATTGCATCTTCAATTGACTTACCTTGTACTTCTAACGCATTTAACATGCCCGCAGCCGTTACAATCGCAGTTCCGTGTTGATCATCATGAAAAACAGGAATGCTACAACGCTCTATTAATGCTTTTTCAATTTCAAAACACTCTGGTGCTTTAATATCTTCAAGGTTAATACCACCGAATGTATCGGCAATATTGGCAACCGTATTAATAAAGTCTTCTGTTGTACGGTGCTTAACTTCAATATCAATTGAATCAAGGCCAGCGAAACGTTTGAACAATAACGCTTTACCTTCCATTACAGGTTTAGACGCTAAAGGGCCTAAATTACCAAGTCCGAGAATTGCAGTACCATTAGTGATAACCGCAACCATATTACCTTTACCGGTATATTTATATGCATTTGCAGGATCTGCAGCAATTTCACGTACAGGTTCGGCAACGCCAGGGCTATAAGCTAGGGCTAAGTCTTGAACTGTTTCAGCGGGCTTTGTTAGCTCAATGCTAATTTTACCAGGTACGGGGTGTGAGTGATAATGTAGTGCTTGTTCACGAAAGTCAGACATAACGCGATGGTATCCTGCAATTTAAGTTAAAGTGAGAGGTGGAGTCTTGGGGTACGATACCCTTATTATTTTTAAATTCCAAGCAATATCAGGTCTATCCTGTTATATGCTATATCCTTTAATTTTAAGAGGTTTTTCAGTAACTTTGCAGGATTATATAAACATTTAATAAATAAAAATTCACCTAAAAAGTAAGTTTTAAGGTGCTTTTATGCCTAGTGAAATATTAAAAAAATGTATGTATAAAGTATCACCATAAACTTAAATAACAGCCTACTACTCTACTTTAAAAACAGATAAGCCCACGTTAGCTACTTTTATCAACCTAGTTAAAAATTGTACTATTTAAAATATAGAGAATATCTATCGATTTGTCTGTAAAGGTTTATGCATACTCAGAATAAGAATAGGAAATAGTTATGCAAAGAGGGTTATATCCAAAGTTAGCTAAATAAGGTAATAAATGGCGAATTTTAGGCACAAAAAAAGCACCCTAAGGTGCTTTTTTTAACTAAACAGCAATAATTACTTCTTGCTGCTAAGTGCACCGAAGCGCTTGTTGAAGCGATCAACACGGCCGCCAGTGTCTAAAATCTTTTGCTTACCAGTGTAAAACGGGTGACACGCAGAACATACGTCTAAGTGAATGTCTTTACAAAGAGTTGAGCTAGTTTCGAATTTGTTTCCGCATGAACATGTTGCAGAAATTACTTCGTACTTAGGGTGAATACCTTCTTTCATAGGAACCTCTAGTTAAGGCCGCATCGCTCTCCAAACCCGAAGTCTGGCACCATACGTCGTTAAAACAAATTTGTTGGTGGCGGATTTTATCCAACAACGTTCCCCTACACAAGTATTTATTTATGTTTTAGCCAAAAAAGTGAACAATCTCTGCCTCAAGCACTATTGCTAGTAGGTTTTTTACGGTAATTTTAGTACATTACAGCATTAATTTTACGGGTTGAGTTGTTATGAGTTTTGTTGAAGTTGCTATTAAAGTCCCGCTCCCACGCACCTTTGATTATAAAATAGAAGAACAGCTCAGCGGCCTCTCAACGCCTTTACTACCTGGTATGCGCGTTTTGGTACCTTTTGGTAACCAAAAAAAAGTGGCTGTTGTTCTGGGTATTAAAAGCAGTACCGACGTCCCTTTAGATAAAATTAAGAATATTATAGAGGTAATAGACGACGCCCCTATTTTAAGTACTCAGCACCTAGATCTCCTTAGCTTTACCGCGCGCTATTATTGCTATCCTTTAGGCGAAACTATTCATATAGCGCTACCCGCTGTACTTCGCCAAGGTGAATCACCTGATAAAACCAGTATTAATATGGTTGCTTTAACTGAAAAAGGCGCAAAAGTACCGTCATTAAAAGCTAAAACACAGCTCAACTTATTAAAACAGTTATCGCAATCAGGTAAGTCATCGTTAACTGAGTTAAAGGCACTGGGCTTTAGTAAAAAAACAATAGATAGCCTAATAGATAAAGAGCTTATTACGCAAACTATTGAACACGATAACCAATGGCAAAGCGTTGTACCAACTGTCGGTAGCAAACCTATACTTAATAAAGAACAAGCGGTTGCCTGTACAGCAATAAATCAAAGTACTGGATTTAGCAGCTTTTTATTAGAAGGCGTCACTGGCAGTGGTAAAACAGAAGTGTATTTACAGTGCCTAGAAGAAGTATTAAAACGTGGTGAGCAAGCATTAGTATTAGTGCCAGAAATAGGTTTAACGCCACAAACTGTAAACCGTTTTCGTCGCCGCTTTCCTGATACACCCATTATGCTTTGGCACTCAGCACTTACCGATAACGAACGCTTACAAACATGGCGCTTTTGCGAAAAAGGCAGTTGTGCGATAGTTATTGGGACGCGTTCGAGTATTTTTCTGCCATTTTTAAAACTAGGTATGATTGTTGTTGATGAAGAGCACGACTCGTCATTTAAACAACAAGATACCCTTCGTTACCATGCCCGTGATTTAGCCGCTTACAGAGCTTTTCAGCATAAAATCCCGCTTATATTAGGCAGCGCTACACCCGCTCTTGAAACACTTCACAAGGCAATTAATAACAAATACCAGCTATTAAGCTTAACTGAGCGTGCACAAACAGCGACCGACAACCAATTTAAGTTACTCGATATGAAAGGCCAACCCGACCAAGCGGGTATTGCCCACGCAAGCCTTGCTACTATGCGCCAGCATTTAAATCGCGGTAAACAGGTTATGGTATTTTTAAATCGCCGAGGTTTCTCGCCAACCCTAATTTGTCATGAGTGCGGTTGGTTGAGCGAATGTAAACGCTGTAGTACCAGCGCTACATTTCATAAAGCGATTGGACAAATGATCTGTCATCACTGTGGCGACCAGTACACTGTCCCTCACCAATGTCCTGATTGCGGGAGCACACAAATATTCCCTAACGGTAAAGGCACAGAGCAAATTGAAGAGTTTTTATCTACCGAATTTCCTGATACACCTGTTACTCGTATAGATCGCGATTCAACTCGTCGTAAAGGTAGCCTTGAAAAAGCACTTGATGAAATCAACCTAGGAGGCGCACGCATTTTAGTGGGAACACAAATGCTTGCCAAAGGCCATCACTTTGCAGATGTAAGCCTTGTTATAATTTTAGATGTAGATAGCGGCTTATACTCATGCGACTTCAGAGCGACAGAACATTTAGCGCAATTAGTCACCCAAGTAGCGGGGCGTGCTGGACGTTCAGGAGAGCCTGGTCAAGTGTTATTACAAACACACTTTCCAGAACACCCTCTTTTACAAGACTTAGTTAATAATGGTTACCAAGACTTTGCCCGCTTTGCACTGAGTGAGCGCGATGATGCTGACTTACCGCCCATTACAAATATGGCCATTGTGCGTGCACAAGGGCATAGTATTAAACTAGTCGTCGATTTTTTGACGGATTTGGTTCCTGTGAATGGGGTATCTGGTATACAATTGCTCGGTCCGATCCCTGCCCCACTTGAAAGAGTCGCAGGTATGTATCGTTTTCAATTGCATATTCAAGCGCAAGATCGCCGCATATTACATCAGTACCTTGCGCAAATGGTTGATTATTTAAGTACCAGTAAACTTGCACAAAAAGTACGCTGGAGCTTAGACGTAGACCCTATAGACATGATTTAGGTTAAGGCCAAAATAACACCATGGCACAGCACGATTATATTAATAAAAAGCCTGCAGGCAGAAACAGTAAAAAAAATGCACCCGCTAAAAAACCATTTCCTATTCTTTTAGCCGTTATAGCCATCTTACTCGTAGGTGGTTTTGCCTACACACTATGGTTTATTAAAAGTAATGCCGATCCAAAACTTGTCGAAAAACAAGCAAACCCATCTGCGCCCGCAAAAGTGGAAGTTGTTATTCCACGCACACCAGAATTTATTAAAGAAATTAGAAACCACGAGATTCAAGTTGAAGTAAAAGAACTTGAGCAAAAAGGTCCTTATGTTATGCAGTGCGGTTCGTTCAGAACTCATGCACAAGCTGAATCGTTAAAAGCTAAAATCGCATTTGCAGGGCTCATTTCTGAGATAAAACAGGCTGAAGGCAGCAATGGTACTTGGTATAAAGTACGTTTAGGTCCTTATAAAACCAAACGCCAAGCCGAAAGCGATAAAAACAAACTTAAACGTGTAAAAATAGTCGGCTGCGGAATTTGGGGCTGGACTTGAAAATAAACCATTCACCCATATAACCTCATCATAATCGTTTTTTACGAGTTGCCTCTGCAGCTCGATGATGAGGAATAACATGACTACTATCGTAAGTGTTCGCCGCGGCGACAAAGTTGTAATTGGCGGCGATGGCCAAGTTTCACTTGGTAACACCGTAATGAAGGGCAACGCCCGCAAAGTTCGACGTCTTTATAATGGCAAAGTAATCGCTGGTTTTGCCGGCGGTACTGCTGATGCCTTCACTCTTTTCGAACGTTTTGAAAGCAAATTAGAAATGCACCAAGGTAACCTAACTAAAGCCGCAGTAGAAATGGCTAAAGATTGGCGAAGTGACCGTGCACTTCGAAAACTCGAAGCGCTGCTCGCCGTAGCAGACGAAACAGCCTCTTTAATTATTACCGGTAATGGCGATGTAGTTCAGCCAGAAAACGATTTAATTGCAATTGGTAGTGGTGGTAACTTTGCGCAATCAGCTGCAACTGCCCTTTTAGAAAATACAGATTTAAGCGCTCGTGAAATAGTAGAGAAAAGCTTAACTATTGCAGGCAACATCTGCGTATTTACTAATAACTTCCAAACAATCGAAGAATTATAATAGGAACTATTATGTCTGATATGACCCCAAGAGAAATTGTTCACGAGCTAGATCAGCACATTATAGGTCAGGCTAAAGCTAAAAAAGCGGTTGCTATTGCACTTCGTAACCGCTGGCGCCGCATGCAATTAAATGAAGATTTACGCAGCGAAGTAACACCAAAAAATATATTAATGATTGGTCCGACAGGTGTAGGTAAAACAGAAATTGCCCGCCGTTTAGCAAAACTTGCTAACGCACCATTCATTAAAGTAGAAGCGACTAAATTCACTGAAGTTGGTTATGTTGGTAAAGAAGTAGATACGATCATACGTGACCTCGTTGATGTTTCAATTAAAATGACTCGCGAACAGCAAACTAAAAAGTTTAAACATCGCGCCGAAGAAGCAGCAGAAGAGCGTATCTTAGATGCACTTTTACCTCCTGTTAAAGACCAATATGGCGAAAGCCAACGCGACGATACTTCATCTACTCGCCAAACATTTCGCAAAAAATTACGTGAAGGTCAGCTAGATGATAAAGAAATCGAGATTGAATTAGCGCAAGCTCAATCAAACGTAGAAATTATGGCGCCTCCTGGTATGGAAGATATGACCAACCAGTTACAAAGCATGTTTCAAAACATGGGCGGCGATAAACGTACTAAACGTAAGTTAAAAATTAAAGAAGCCTTCAAACTATTAACAGAAGAAGAAGCCGCTAAATTAGTAAACCCTGAAGAGCTAAAAGAACAAGCTATTTTTGCAGTAGAGCAAAACGGTATTGTGTTTATAGATGAAATAGACAAAATTTGTAAGCGTGGTGATTCTTCAGGCCCAGATGTTAGCCGAGAAGGTGTTCAACGCGATTTACTACCTCTAATTGAAGGCTCAACGGTAAACACTAAGCACGGCATGGTTAAAACTGACCATATGTTATTTATTGCCTCAGGTGCGTTCCAAATGTCTAAACCATCAGACATGATACCTGAGCTACAAGGTCGCTTACCGATTCGAGTAGAACTTGAAGCACTTACTGCCGATGACTTTAAGCGTATCCTTACAGAGCCGCATGCATCGCTTACTGAGCAACAACGAGAGCTCCTTAAAACTGAGCAAGTAACGATTGAGTTTAGTGATGATGCAATTGAGCGCATTGCTAAGGCAGCGTGGCAAGTTAACGAAAAAACCGAAAACATCGGTGCTCGTCGCTTGCATACTGTGATGGAAAGATTGATGGAAGAAATTTCATACGATGCTTCTGAAAAGGCAGGTTCATCACTTGTCATTGACGCCGCTTACGTTGAAAAACATCTAGGTGCACTTGTTGAAGATGAAGACTTAAGCCGCTTCATTCTATAAAACGAATATAAACGTTATACTAAAAGCCTCCAGATTGGGGGCTTTTTAATGGGACATATAAAATGAAACACGTAATAAAAGTGCATTATCATAGTGTAAGTAAAAACCTAGATGTTTATTTTGATGATGATAGCCAAGCAGTCTTTAGCTGTGAATTCTTACGCGTTCACTCCCCCTCAGCTGAAGTGCAAGGTCATGGCTCTGGCCCTATGAAACTGGTTTTAAATAAGCAATCCGTAGGTATAAAAAATATAGTACCTGTTGGGCATTATGCACTGCGGTTAGATTTCGATGATGGTCATAACAGTGGGTTATTCAGCTGGAGTTATTTTGAAAAACTACAAGCGCAGCAACAAACATTGAGCAATGAATATTTGGCGAGCGTAGCCGAGCACGAACAAAACAAAAACAATGTACCAATAAAGTTTATTCCTTAAACCTTATGGGTAATTTAGGTGGGTATTTCTAAATTAGTTAACCTAAACCCTGGTTAAGATATTTACTATCCAGGGTTCAAGTTAGTTACACTTTAAACTTATCAATAGCGCTAAATAACACTCTAGCTTGCTCAGATACTTCTTCGCTAGTTTGGGCGTTTTTAGCAGCATGTTCAGTTGCATCTTGCGCAATGTCGCGAATTCTGACTACATTTTTATTAACCTCTGATGCCACTTGGCTTTGCTCGTCAATAGCAACCGCTATTTGAGAGCTCATTTCCATTATTGTTTGCACATCTTCAGTAATTGCGCCTAATAACTCACCGGCTTTAATTGCTTGCGAGGCACTTTCATCGCCTTGAGAACGACATTTGTGCATAATACTTACCACTTCTTGGGTACGCTGCTGTAAAGTACTTATAATACTCTCAATCTCACTTGTAGACTCTTGAGTGCGTTTTGCTAATGAACGAACCTCATCTGCAACAACAGCAAATCCACGACCATACTCACCAGCACGAGCTGCTTCGATTGCCGCATTAAGTGCGAGTAAATTTGTTTGATCTGCAATACCCCGGATTACATCAAGCACTGAACCAATTGTTTCGCCATCTTTTTCAAGTTGAGATACTACATTTGATGCATTCCCTAACGAATCAGATAGAGCCCTGATGTGCTTAACGGTAGAGTCTACTTCACTACGCCCTTGTTGAGCACTTAGGTTTGTTGATTCGGCTTTTTTTGCGGCCGCTTCAGTATTATGTGAAATATCTTGAATCGTCGCCTGCATTTCAGTAGCTGCAGTTGCAACCATATCAGCTTCATGTAATTGCTCTTGCATACCAGAGCTTGTTGCTGCAGTACTTTCTGATAAATGTTCGGTTGCCACATTAAGCGTATTTAAAGCACCATTAACTTCGTTAATCAAGTTCTTAAAATCGCCTATTAAGCTATTAAAGTCGACCGTCATAGTGGTAATTTCGTCTTTACCTGTTTGCTCTATCATTACGCTCAAATCGTTATTACGACGAATATCATTAATAGTGTGATAGACCCGTTCTATAGGCACAATAATCGAGCGACTCGTGAAATAAACCAACACTAAAACAATAATGCCAGCAGTCACAAAAATAAGAATAGCTAAAAACTGTGCCTGTTCAACGCTTTGCTCTACCTGTTGCTTAGTGCTTAATAGGATCTGCGCAACGATTGCATCACTTTGTTCAACACTTTTACGCATTTCTCCGAGTGCACCTGAATTTAAATCTAGCCCCAATTCAACCTGTGCCTCTACCAATGCTTGAAATTGAGTTTGGTAGGAGTTTAGAAAGCCATTTAATTCAGCAGTATACCCACTATCAAATTGAGCCTGAGAGATTTGCTGCTTTAAAGTATTAACCCCTTCATCAAATCGAGTTAAATACTTAAGGTCAAGACGTAGCATAAAATCTTTTTCAGCTCGTCTTAACTGTAATATTGAAGATAAGAGCTTGTAATCACCTTGCTCTTTGATCAAACTTTCAATCTCATGAACTGCACTTCTTAGTTCGCCATACAATCCATCCGTAGGATGTAACCCTATGCGTTTTTGTAGCACAACAACACTCATAAAATCATTGTTATAAGCACTTATTAAACTCTCTAGATTGCTTATTTTTTGGGTTTCGATACCCTGCTCTTGCATAATTAAGTTCAGCTTAGCAATTTTACTTTTAAGCTGATTATAATCTTGTTCAAATAAGTCTAATGCTTCTTTTTGTTTATAAAAAAGAAAGTTTTTTTCATGTTTACGCAGTTCTAATTCATGAATATTAAGCTCTTCAGCAAGCTGAATTGTTTTATTCAAGCTTAGCGTTGTTCTCGCTTCATAAATTATTACGCATAAAAGGACCACCATTGCTAAACCAACAACGACTGCGTTTAATTGTAAACGTCGTTTGATTGTTAAGTTTTGTAAAAAATTCATCGCTAACGCCTTTTTTTAATATGCATATTTATTATAGCTGATAGATACGAAGCGACTCATTAATTTAACTTTTTATTATTCTTTGTTATTCCTCGCTTTTTTATGTTTATCACTCTAAACCCACACTGTCCCATAAACCTTTATGTAACGATTGTGTATTATTCCATTGTTTTTTTTACCAACCAGTCAATTAAAGGCGCGGGATCGCTTGGGTAATTTATTTGCTTATTTTGTGGTGCGCCATTCCAATCATCAAGAGCTTGCGGGTTTAAATAGTTCATTACATGCGCCATACCCATAGCAAACAATGTTTGCGCATTTGCAGTCTGTTCAAATTGTCCGTTTAAAGGCTTTAATAGTAACTTTTTACCTAACTTAAGCGCTTCGCTGGCAAGCTCAAACCCAGCATTACCAATAACTCCACTCGTGTTTGCTAAGTCGTTTAAAAAACTCAAACGCGATGGGGAGCGTAAATGTATATGTCCAAAAGATTCATTGCGGGCATTTGGGTGATAGCAATAAAATTCTTTTTCGGGAAAGTCTTTTAAGTAATCAACAATGCTATCTAAGTTTTCAAAAGGTAAATATACCAATACCTTGTTCATCACCGCGACAGGGTTTTCATGGTTATGATGAGCAATAAACGGCGGGATTATATTATTTGCAAAAGGTTGCCAGTGCACGCCTAGGTAAGTAGACGCTGGTGCATAATGTTTAATTAGCGATTTTCTGAATATCCCTCGACCAAACATAGGTACGTTATCTGACAAAAATGCGGCTTGATGACTAATGCCAACAACAGGTATATCAGCTCTTTTTGCAGCCCACGCTGTAACGGGCTCAAAGTCATTAAGTACAAAATCGTACTGCTTTATGTCAAGCGATTTTATATCTCTCACCAGCTTACAAATTCGCATGTTTTTAAGTGTTTTTAAATTTTTTATTTGACCATTTTCAGTACTAAACGATAAGCCCCTATACGCTTTATAATCTGAGAATTCGTGCATATCAAAATAATCTTTATTTGCTCGTCCTGAAAACACATAATCAACATCAATACCGAGTTTATTAAAGCAGCTAGCCATAACCCTAGCTCGCGTTATATGACCATTACCGGTGCCCTGCACTCCATACAATATTTTCATACAGGTACCACGAGTGCTAACGCAAATAAACCACAAAAACTGCCAATAATCGCACCAATAACGATATCAGCTGGAAAGTGTACGCCTAATATCACACGAGAAATAGCCACACCAGCAGCCCAACTAAGTAGTAGCCATACATACTCAGGAAAAAAATGACTTAGTATAATTGCAACTAAAAACGCTGCAGCGCTGTGACCAGAGGGTAAACTAAATTTATCACTTGGTACTATATAGGCATTTTTTACTAAACAGTCGCATGGGCGGATCCGGGCAAATCTGTTTTTAGCTAATAAGTAAATAGGTCTTTCTATAGCAAAACCAATCAATATCGCTACGGGTAATAATTGATGCTGCTCATTATTACTAAGCCACCACACTGCTAAACACACGAGTATGTAAAGCCCACCGTCACCGCTTTTAGATAACCCGAACGCCATTGTTTTAAACCACTTCGGTGAGTTGCAATTAAATAGAGTTAAAAATAATTGCTCATCTAGCAGAGCTGCCCTTTTAAACATATTATTGTTACCCATCACTTACCCCTCATTGCATAATATATGAACACCGATTTAGCTTAGGTGTTGTAAATAACAATTGAGTGACGCTTTTAAGACACTATTATTGCGATTAGTGTTCTAGCTCATGTTTTGCCTAAATTTACTGCGATTAAGTCGTTGTTATTGCTTATAAGGAGGGTATACTGAGGTATAAATTAATGTATCTTTTGAGGATAAAATAATGGATTACAGCACTTCTGATTTATGCGACCACTTTGCTGATGTGGTTGATGTGCTAGAGCCAATGTTCATCAACTTTGGTGGTCGACACAGCTTTGGTGGCCGCATTAAAACGGTTAAATGTTTTGAAAATAATGAACTGATCCGCGAATTACTTTCTCAAGATGGTACAGGCTTAGTACTTCTTATTGACGGTGGTGGCTCAACTCGCCGTGCGCTTATTGATATTGAATTGGCTGAACTTGCACTTGAAAACAACTGGAATGGGATTGTTGTTTACGGCGCAGTACGCCATGTTGATGAGCTTGAAGAACTCGATTTAGGCATTCAAGCAATTGCTTCTATTCCTGTTGCAGCCGACAGCGAAGGTGCTGGCGAAGATGCTATAGGCGTTAACTTTGCAGGCGTATCTTTTTTTGATGACGACTTTATTTATGCTGATAGCACAGGCATTGTTTTATCTGCAGAAGAATTAGAATTGGAAGTTGTAGAAGTATAACGTGACCACCCATTTAAAAATATATGATGAAAGCGCGGTTAGATCACTTTGTTCTAGCCGCGTAAATGAAAAAAAAGCATGGCAATCAATGGCCTTGCTCGACACTCAAGTAAACCTGCAACAAGCACTTATTGACGCTGCTCAATTTGGTATTCGCTATGTACTTCTTGGTATTTGCGAAGATATAGGCCCAAAAGCAAACTTAGGAAATGGCGGTGCAAACGAAGCATGGCCGGCTTTTTTAAAACGCTTTTTAAACCAACCTCATAATCAGTTTATTGCCACTCAAAAAGTACTTTTATTGGGTGAAGTAAATACTGATGATTTAATGGCGCAAAGTAACCAACTTAATAATCAGCAAGCCCAGCAGCTAACTCAATTACGAGATTTATGCCAACAACTTGATGAGCGCGTAGAGTCAGTATTAAGCCTTATTTTTAAAGCAGGGCTTGAGCCAATAGTTATTGGTGGCGGCCATAATAATTGCTTGGGAATCATCCGCGCACTCAGCCAGTCAAAAGACACACCTGTTAATGCAATCAATTTTGATCCTCATGCCGACTTTAGAGAATGTGAAGGTCGCCATAGTGGTAATGGATTTCGTTACGCGTATAACGAGCAACATCTAAGTAATTACCATGTTATTGGCTTACATGAATTAAAAAACAATCAAGCAATTATAGATGCAATGAGTGAAGCTAACTTTAAGTTTGATAGCTATCAATCCATACAAGTTAAGCGCAAAATTACACTAACGCAGGCAATTGAAAATGCACTAAGTAATTTTAATGATTCACCACTGGGTGTTGAAGTTGATTTAGATAGTATTACTTATATGCCAGTTAGTGCGTATACATATTGTGGATTTAGTGTGAGTGACACTGAGCACTTTGTGCATTTAGCTGCAAGCCATCGCCACTCTATGTACTTACACTTATGTGAAGCAGCGCCTAGTCAGCATCCTAACGGGTTAGATGCCGGTGCTACCCATGTAGGGCAAGTAATTAGTGCACTTGTAAATAGCTACCTACAAGCCAAAGAAAACACTTAACGTTGTTGAACCAATCGCCACTCTTTTAGCCAGCTCATTAAACCGATACTACTTAGCGGGTGACCAAAGTAATAACCTTGGGCAGCATAACCTTTTAAGCTTTTTACAAACTTAAGTTGCTCAAGTGTTTCTACTCCTTCAAAAATTACTTTTGTTTTTTGTTGGCTATGCATATCAACCATTCCACCAACTAGACTGCGTATATTGTTTTGATTACTAAAGTCAGCGGTAAGTGAAGGTGAAACCTTAATATATTCAACTGATAAACTTGGTAGCTTAGAAAGCAGTACCGGGTTATCGCCAAGTCCATCAACACATACTTTTAAGCCTATGTTATTAAGCCTTGCTATCATACCTCTGCCTTTGTCATCTAAACCAGCAAAAATATGTAAAGGGCATTCAACAATTAAGTCTCCCGCCTCTAAGTGATGCTCATTTATAACAACATCAACAAATTCAACAAACTCTTCATTTAGCATTTCAGGGCCAAATACGTTAATGCTAAGCGGTATAGAAATACCTTCTACTCTAAGCGCCATTGCAAGCTCAGCGGCTCTTTCCATTACAAATTTAGCAAGCGGGTAACCAAGCCCTGCAATTCTGATGTCGTCAATAAAACGATTAGCAGATAAAATTCCTTGCTTAGGATGCTGCCAACGCAGTAGTAATTCTAAAAACTCAATTTGACCATTGTCATTACAAATTATAGGTTGAAAATAGAGTTCTAATTCGCTCGAAAAATCAATATTTGCCAACTCTTTTAGTCGCGCTTGTTGCTCTCGCAGTTCAATCATCATTTGTTGATGATAAGGCACAACCTTGCGATTTGGGTGGCTATCGAGTGCTAGGTATGCGTACGATATTAAATTATCAAAGTTATTGTCTTGCTCATTACAATCAACATAACTCGCCCTCGCTTTTACCTCTACAGTGCAGTTAGCAACATTAAATGGCTTAAGCGTTGCACCCAGTATTTGTTCAATAACCAACTCATGTAAATGTTTTTGATTCGCGAAACTACAAATAAACGCAAAGTTAAGGCCCCCTAAGTGGGCTAGCTTTTCTTGCCCTACTAAAGTCACTATTTCGTCACTTGAAAGTAATTCTTTTATTCGATTAGCCGATTGTGCTAAAAGTATATCGCCAAAATCACGTCCAATATGCTGGTTAACTTGCTCAAATCCTTCAAGACGAATAACGACTAATGCAGCACTTACCTGCTTATTGTCGCACCATGCATAGTAACCTTGACGTAACTGTTTTCTATCCGCAAAAACCGAAAGCGGCGACTCTTCAATAAATGCATCATCTGTTGGTTCTGGCTCTATCACGACTTCTATTTCAGCGCTTTCATCATTTAAAAAGCCAACAATAGTTAATAATAATATTGCTAACACAACCCAAAATAGCGGAACTTCCAATAATAAATGAGCTGAAAATAGAACAACAAATAAAAGACCAGCCAGTGAGCTGGTAATAATCATGCTCCAATTATTTCGCTCGAAGGCTTGCCATAAATGAAAACAAAATCCAAAGGCAAGTAGAATGGCAAGCCAAGCCGCACCACTGCTCAAAATAGCCAAACCAACAGCTGCTGTGCATAAATAACTAAACTTAATACTGACATTTTTAACGGCAAATAAAGTGGCAATCATCGCCATCAATAGTGCACCACTAAAAAATATTGGAAAATTACTGTCGGTTAGTATGTTCAAATTAACGGCATCCGTATTCGCTAAAAAAGTTTAAACCAGATTATATGTGGGTAAAAATAATACAAACTAGTTAATTCTACCCAAAATCCATAAATTTAACAGTTTATTTACGCCAAATTGGTAACTTAATTGTGATGGATGACTTATTTGCCAATGCGCAATATCAGCTCTTGCGCCAACTTTTAAAATACCACGATCGTCTAACCCTAGTGCTTTAGCTGCATTACGAGTAACACCTGCCAATGCTTGCTCGGGTGTTAATCTAAACAATGTGCATGCCATGTTCATCATCAAGTGCACTGAGCATAGTGGTGAAGTACCTGGATTAAAATCACTCGCAATAGCTATAGGTACTTTATATTGATTAAGTAACTCAATAGGTGGAAATTTAGTTTCTCTTAAAAAATAAAATGCACCGGGTAATAACACCGCGACCGTCCCAGCGTTTGCCATGGCTTTTACACCCTCTTCATCAAGATGCTCAATATGATCTGCCGAAAGGCCATTGAACTGCGCCACCAGCTCAGCACCATGTTGATTAGATAACTGCTCAGCATGACATTTTACTGGGAGATTATGCTTTTTAGCCGCCTCAAAAACACGTTTGGTTTGCGAATGACTAAAGCCTACATTTTCACAAAATACATCGACTGCATCAGCAAGGTTATTAGCCACTACCTGATCAAGCATATCAGTACATACCAAATCAATATATTCATCAGCGCGGCCTTTGTATTCAGGCGGTAGAGCATGCGCCCCTAAAAAAGTAGTTTTAATATCAATAGGATGATGCTCACCTAATAAACGAGCTACTTCTAATATTTTTATCTCGTTTTCAGTATCCAGTCCATAACCCGACTTTATTTCAACGGTGGTTACACCTTCTTTTAACAACGTATTTAAGCGATCTTTTGCATCAACAAACAATTGCTCACGGTCGGCTGCTCTCGTCGCTTTAACCGTACTTGCTATGCCACCGCCTTGTGCCGCAATTTGCTCATAACTTACACCTTGCAAGCGCTGCTCAAACTCTTGCGATCTTGAACCTGCAAACACTAAATGCGTATGACAATCTATTAAGCCCGGCGTTAACCACTGCCCTTTTACACTCAATGTCGGCGTTGCAAACACATCAAAATTGGGCAACGTTGATTGCTCTCCAATCCATGCAATTTTACCATTTTTAATAGCTATAGCAGCATTTTCGATTGCGCCATAAGGGGTATTTATATTGCTATCCATAGTGGCAATATTGGCATCAGTCAAAAGTAAGTCAATTTCTTCTAACTCATAATTTTTTGTTGTGCTTTGCATTTTGCAGCCCTTTTCACGCCCAGAGTGATGAAAATATAGTCTAACAACCCATCTTGTATATACAAGACAATTGTGTCATCTTATTTATATAGTTTATTTTTAATGTAACCATAAATTTAATGACGACACCTAAATTTGCGCAAATAAAACAATTCATTGTTGATAAAATTCGCAGCGGTACGTGGCAAGAAAACCAACGTGTTCCCTCTGAAAACGAACTTAGTAGTCAATTTAGTGTCAGCAGAATGACAGCCCGCCGAGCACTAAGCGAATTAACCGAGGCAGGTATTTTAACCCGCAGCCAAGGGCTAGGTACATTTGTAGCCACATTTAAATCGCAGTCATCGTTACTCGAAATAAAAAACATTGCTGATGAAGTAAAAGAACGTAACGGTAATTACACCTGTAGTGTACTCATACTTGAATCAATAAATGCAGTCGCACCTATTGCCATTGCGCTTGGTGTTGAGATTGACAGTGTTGTATACCGAAGTGTACTCGTGCATAACGAAAACGACAGCCCCTTGCAGCTAGAAGAGCGTTTTGTAAACCCTGCTCTTGCGGCTGGTTACTTACAACAAGACTTTAGCACGCTTACACCTCATGAATACCTATCTAGTGTTGCACCACTTACACAAGCAAGGCATACCGTAGAGGCTATTATGCCAAACAGCGAGATGTGCCAATGGTTGAACTTATATAACGAAGAGCCGTGCTTACAAGTTATTCGACGCACATGGTCTGTTAACGGCATTGTAAGCTTTGCGCGCCTTGTATCACCAGGCAGTAAATATCGCTTAGGTGGTCACTTAACATTTAAAAAATAACAAACAATAGCGCTTACTGCGCTTTTTTTATAACAAATCACCTTGTATATACAACAGGAGCAAAACATGAACAACCGACTCGACACAAGTCGCGTAATACGTGCACCTCATGGCGATAAAATAAGTGCTAAAAGCTGGCAAACTGAAGCAGCTAAACGCATGCTAATGAATAACCTAGACCCTGAAGTTGCAGAACATCCTCATGCACTTGTTGTATATGGTGGTATTGGCCGAGCAGCTCGCGATTGGCCAAGTTATGACAAAATTATAGAAACCCTCGATAGGCTCGAAAACGACGAAACCCTACTTGTACAATCAGGAAAACCCGTTGGTGTATTTAAAACCCACAGTAATGCCCCTCGTGTACTTATTGCCAACTCAAACCTTGTTCCGCACTGGGCAAATTGGGAACATTTTAACGAGCTCGATAAAAAAGGCTTGATGATGTATGGGCAAATGACAGCAGGTTCTTGGATTTATATTGGCTCTCAAGGCATTGTACAAGGAACTTACGAAACATTTGTAGCTATGGCAAAGCAACATTTTTTAGGCTGTGCTAAAGGGAAATGGGTATTAACAGGTGGTCTTGGTGGTATGGGCGGTGCGCAACCACTTGCAGCTACAATGGCAGGGTTTAGCGCGCTAGTTGTTGAATGCGATGAAAGCCGTATCGATTTTCGTATAAAAACAGGCTACGTTGATATAAAAGCAACAAATCTTGAACACGCACTGCAATTAATAACCGATGCATGTATAAAAGGTGAAGCCCTATCGGTGGGTTTGCTTGGTAACGCTGCTGATGTATTTAGTACACTGGTTAAAACAGGTATTACACCTGATGTAGTTACAGATCAAACATCAGCTCACGATCCACTCAATGGTTACTTACCACAAAACTGGACAATGGAGCACGCAGCACAAATGCGTGAGCAAGATCCAAAAGCGGTAGTAAAAGCCGCAAAACAATCAATGGCAGTCCAAGTTAGAGCCATGCTGGCGCTGCAAAAAGCGGGTGCCGCCACTACCGATTATGGAAATAATATTCGTCAAATGGCGTTTGATGAAGGTGTTACCAACGCGTTTGATTTTCCTGGATTTGTACCCGCCTATATTCGCCCTTTATTTTGTGAAGGTATTGGACCGTTTAGATGGGTAGCGCTATCGGGCGACCCAGAAGATATTTATAAAACCGATGCAAAAGTAAAAGAGCTTATTCCCGATGATGCACATTTGCATAACTGGCTTGATATGGCCCGTGAACGCATCCAATTTCAAGGGCTACCTGCACGTATTTGTTGGGTAGGTTTAAAAGATAGAGCACGCCTTGCACTGGCCTTTAACGAAATGGTTAAAAATGGCGAACTTAAAGCCCCTATCGTTATTGGTCGCGATCACCTCGACTCTGGCTCAGTTGCCAGCCCTAACCGTGAAACCGAAAGCATGAAAGATGGCTCTGATGCGGTATCAGATTGGCCATTACTCAATGCACTCCTTAATACGGCAAGTGGTGCTACTTGGGTGTCACTTCATCATGGCGGCGGTGTAGGTATGGGCTTTAGCCAACACTCTGGTGTGGTTATTGTTGCCGATGGTACAAATGAAGCTAAAGAGCGTATTGCTCGCGTACTTTGGAACGACCCTGCAACGGGCGTAATGCGCCATGCTGATGCTGGATACGACACAGCAAAAAACTGCGCTAAAGAACAAAATTTAGACCTACCTATGCTAAACGAGGAATGATCATGTTCGAACATACTCTCACACCAGGCTCACTTAATTTAAACACACTGAGAAAAATTAATAATTCACCGGTAAAGTTAAGCCTCGTAAAGCATGCTGAATCACAAATAGCTGCCAGCGCACAAACCGTTCAAAACGTTATTAATGAGCACCGCACTGTATACGGGATTAACACCGGCTTTGGGTTATTAGCTAATACCAAAATAGCCGACGACGAACTTGAATTATTACAGCGCTCCATTGTGCTTTCACACGCTGCGGGCATTGGCGAATACATGGATGACAGCACAGTAAGGTTAATGATCACCTTAAAAGTAAACTCGCTTTCGCGCGGCTACTCGGGTATTCGTCTGCAAGTAATCCAATTTTTTATGCAGCTGCTTAGTAGCGAAATATATCCGTGCGTGCCTAAAAAAGGCTCCGTGGGGGCATCGGGCGATTTAGCCCCTCTTGCGCATATGTGCCTACCTTTATTAGCTGAAGGTCAAATGCGACATAAAGGAAAAATAATTAGTGCAGCACAAGGGTTAAAAATAGCGGGGCTTGAACCTCTTACCCTTGCAGCTAAAGAAGGCTTAGCATTATTAAATGGCACACAAGCGTCGACTGCATTTGCACTACAAGGCCTATTTAGAAGCGAGAACTTATATGCACAAAGCTGCGTTATCGGCTCGATAAGCATAGAAGCTGCAATGGGTAGTCGCGCGCCATTTGATTCGCGTATTCATGATATTCGTGGTCAGCGCGGACAAATAGACACTGCTCAAGTATTTAGAGAGCTACTCGATACGCACTCTCAAATTAGTGATTCCCACGTCAATTGTGAAAAAGTACAAGACCCTTATTGCCTTCGCTGCCAACCTCAAGTGCTAGGTGCTTGCCTAACTCAGATACGCCAAGCCGCACAAGTATTGTTATGCGAGTCAAACGGTGTAACCGATAATCCGCTAGTTTTTGCCGATGTAGGCGACATAATATCGGGAGGAAACTTTCATGCAGAGCCCGTTGCAATGGCCGCTGATAACTTAGCTATCGCAATTGCCGAAATTGGCGCATTAGCAGAGAGGCGAATTGCATTACTTATCGATTCAAACCTATCCAAGTTACCGCCATTTTTAGTTGAAAACGGCGGTGTAAATTCAGGTTTTATGATTGCTCAAGTTACCGCAGCTGCGCTTGCGTCAGAAAACAAATCATTAGCGCATCCAGCTTCGGTTGATAGTTTGCCTACATCTGCAAATCAAGAAGATCATGTTTCTATGGCAACCTTTGCAGCAAGGCGATTAGATGAAATGGCCAATAATACCCAAGGTGTTTTGGCAATAGAATGGTTAGCATCGGTTCAAGGGCTAGAATTTAGAAAACCGCTTGAACCATCAAATAAAGTACAAAGCGCTAAAGCGTTATTGCGCGAGCATGTGAGTTATTATGATAAAGACCGCTATTTTGCGCCCGATATAGAAGCTGCCAATACATTATTAAGTGAAGGTAAGTTATGCGACTTCATAGAGAGCAGTCCCCTACCTTCAGCATATTAAATACCATATTGGTAAGTAAAGCCTAGCGCTTCGATAGCTGAGCCAATAACTTTGCGCTCAGCTTTATCATCACTGGTAAAGCGTGGTAACTCACCGCCATGTTCTGCACACTTCACTGCGTAGTATTCAGCTTTAGTTGGGTGCGCAGGATTAACCACATTATAAATATTTTGCCCTACTTGCCAGTGCTCTATCACCGCAAAAATAGCATTAATTACATCTTGTTGGTGCACCATATTTACCACTTGCTCACTTGATGTATTGAGCTCTTTACCTGCCACAAAACGCCCAGGTTCTCTATTAGGCCCTAGTAATCCAGCTAAACGCAGCACTTTTCCGTCTTGCTCAAGTACTTGCTCTTCTGCCTCATAGAGCTTTATTTGGCGCTCGTTTGTGCATGAAATATCGCAACTTTCACTATATACACCAGGCTCTTGATCGTATACCCCGGTTGATGAGCACAATAAAAAGCCCTTTGCGTTTAACTCCTTTGAAAGCTTAAGCGCTGCGGTGAGAGTTTCAGGATAATTACTTTCACTGTGCCTGCTACGTGGTGGAATAGCACATACCCAATAAGCATTTTGTAAATCAACTTGATGCACTAATTGGCCACCTTCAAGTGTAAACTGACGCTCAAAGTCAAACTCGTGTATATCTGTTCTATGCGTTCCTTGTACTTGCCAATCAGCTTTTTGCGCACTTACGCATAAAGCATGTCCTAACCAACCTGCACCTAATACTACTAATTTATTACTTTTATTTGTCATTTTTGTATAAGCCTTTATTTTAAACGCATAATTAGTTCTTTCTATCTAACTTTATAGAGATTTTAAGTAAGATATGATTAGATATAATTTCATAAATAATAAAAATATGCGTACTCATGCTAAATAATTTATCATTACGGAAGAAAATATTATTATTGATTGGTGGAACAATTACCGTTTTACTAATTATTGCCTCAACATTTTTTGTTAAACACATTGCCAACCTCTCTAGAGAAAACATAGAAAACGAAGCACAAAGTTATCTACAGACCGAGCAACTTTCAATGCAAAGTTACTTTGCGATGTACGGTAAAATGGTATCAACCTTTGTTAATAACCCACATTTAATCAATTTTTTTGAAAATTGGGATACTCGCGATCAAGCACTTGAAAGCGCGCCAGGTTACAACGAAGTAAACCAAGACTTTGTGCGTTTAAGCTCAAACGACGAAAATATTTTATCGGCCTTTTTTGCCTCAGCAACCACCGGTGAATACTTTAAAGAAAATGAACGTACAAGTCACTACAACGGCCAGCCTTATTACGCCTACAAGCGTGGTTGGTGGCAAGAAGCCATGCAAGTTAACAAACTTTACGTAGGTCCAATCTCCGTTGATTTAACCACAGGCGTAGCATCCGCAGTTGTACAACAACCTGTTTATAACGCACAGCGTAAACTCATTGGTATGGGCGGTGTTGATTTACAATTAAACAAAATTAACGACATGGTCGAAAATATTCGCTTTAATGGCCAAGGTTATGGGTTTTTACTCGATGGAAATCAAAAAGTAGTGCACTTTTCAAAAGCCACTGGGCACAAGCTTTCAATTACAGATGAAGGTGCAAACGGTAAAGAAGGACTCGATGCGCTTGAACAACAATTTACAGATACCGCAGGCTTTAAAGAGTTAAACACACAAATGCGAAATAACCTTGAAGGCAGCCAAATGGTTACCTTTAAAGGAGAGCAGTTTTATGTGGTTTACCATCGTCTGCAGTTAGAGCAGCCTTATATAGATTGGTATGTAGGTCTACTTATTCCTACTAGCATGATTGAAGAGCCCGTAAATGCTGCAGTAACTGCAACAACAACTGCAGTAATTATTATCTTAATTATTATATTAGCTATGATTTTATGGGCTACCCATATGATTTCAAAACCCATTACAACGCTTACACACATTATGCGTGATATAGCATCGGGCGAAGGCGATCTTACTCAAAAAATTGATATTGATAGCCAAGATGAAGTCGGCCAACTGGCCAATCACATGAATACGTTTATTGATAAGTTACGCGCCATGATGCTCGAAACCGCAGCTCAAGCAGAGCAACTAAGCAACGCAGCAGCTCAACTAAGACATGTTTCTGAGCAAACTAATTCTGAAATTCAACAAGAGAAGCAACAAGTTGATAGCGTGAGCGCTGCGGTAACTGAAATGGCAACTACCGTGCTTGAAATATCACGTAATGCACAACATACAAATAATGCAGCTGAAGAAGTTCAGGCAATTACAGCTGAAGGTGCAAGCCGTTCTACACAGGCGCAAAAAGTAATGACTGAACTGGCGTTGCATATTGGTGAAGCATCCAAAGTGGTTGCGGGCCTTGAACAAGAAAGTAATAACATTGGTGCATTAGTCGATGTTATTAACTCAATTGCCGATCAAACCAACTTACTTGCACTTAATGCGGCTATAGAGGCTGCTCGTGCTGGCGAACACGGTCGAGGCTTTGCCGTTGTTGCGGATGAAGTACGCTCACTAGCAAGTCGCACACAAGAATCAACCGACGATATTCGTAATATGATTTCGCGTTTGCAGCAAATAGCTCAACAGGCCTCGGTGATGATGCAACAAGGACAAGACCAAACCGAAGGCTCAGTGCTGCAAACTAAAGAAGTACTTAGCTCACTTCACAATATTGCGCAGTCGGTCACTAAAGTACAAGACCAAAGTCATCAAATAGCAACATCAACTGAGGAGCAAACAGTCGTTGCTGAAGATATTAATACGAGCCTTTCGGCAATTAATAACTTAGTGAACAGTACCGCTGACCATGCACACACCCTCGCTGACGAAGCTCGTGACTTAAGTGATTTAGCTGCAGCGCTTAACAAAACGGTTAATCAATTTAAATTATAAAACTCTCATTTAATAGCTGTGTTTAAGCGTCAAACTTAAGCGCAGCTATAACCCTTGTTTTTAATTTATTTAGCACCATATCTTTACAGTTCGCTACTATTTTTACTGTAATTGAGTAATACAAAGTTATTTTTGCGAACCAGATCAAATTTTTCGATTTTATACACAGATCTTTTTATTGAGATAGTTTGTTGTTTGGCAGAGTCTGGTATAGTAGCGCACGTAATAAACAGTGCTTTTTGAGCGGTTTAATACAATATTGCTAATTAATATGTTCTAAGTGTTATTTAAAAGCACATATTAATTACCAATTGTTAAAAATGGGTTAGCCGATACTCGGCTGACAAAGAATACATTGTAACGGTTTTATCATGATATCTAATTTATTTACCAAGCTTTTTGGTAGTCGCAATGACCGCACTATTAAAAACTTAAGAAAGACGGTCGCGCTAATCAATGCGCTAGAAACGCAACTTGAAGCGCTTTCTGATGAAGATTTAAGAGCTAAAACAGCTGAGTTTAGAGAACGTTACGATAACGGACAAGGCCTTGACGACATTCTACCTGAAGCTTTTGCTGTGGTACGTGAAGCGTCAAAGCGCGTAAATGGCATGCGTCATTTCGACGTGCAGTTATTAGGTGGTATGGTTTTACATCAAGGTCGCATTGCAGAAATGCGTACCGGTGAAGGTAAAACACTAACAGCTACCCTACCAGCTTATTTAAACGGCTTAACAGGCAAAGGTGTTCACGTAATTACTGTGAATGACTACCTTGCTAAACGTGATGCTGAAACCAACCGTGCGTTATTTGAATTTTTAGGCCTTACTGTAGGCTGTAACGTACCTGGTATGATGCCACAGCAGAAGAAGCTAGCTTATACTGCTGACATTACATACGGTACAAATAACGAATTTGGTTTTGACTACCTTCGCGACAATATGGCTTTTAGCATTGATGAACGTGTTCAGCGTCCATTATTTTATGCTGTAGTCGATGAAGTGGATTCAATCTTAATTGATGAAGCGCGTACTCCGCTTATTATTTCAGGCCCAGCTGAGGACAGCTCTGAGCTATACACTGAAATAAATACCATCGTTCCTTTACTTGAACTTCAAGAAAAAGAAGACGAAGAAGGTGTTGAAGGCGATGGCGATTACACTATTGATGAAAAGTCTAAGCAAGTTCATTTAACAGAACGTGGTCAAATTAAAGTAGAAGAGCTACTTACTGAACGCGGTTTAATTGAAGAAGGCGATTCGCTTTACTCCGCGGCAAGCATTACGCTACTAAGTCACGTTTATGCGGCTCTTCGTGCTCACAAGCTATACCAAAAAGATGTTGATTACGTTGTAAAAGAAAACGAAGTAATCATTATCGATGAGCATACTGGTCGTTCAATGGAAGGTCGTCGTTGGTCAGAAGGTTTACACCAAGCTGTTGAAGCTAAAGAAGGTGTAAATATTCAGAACGAAAACCAAACACTTGCATCTATTACGTTCCAAAACTACTTCCGTTTATACGAAACACTAGCAGGTATGACAGGTACTGCCGATACTGAAGCTTTTGAGTTTCAATCTATCTACGGCCTAGATACCGTTGTTATGCCAACTAATAAGCCAATGGTTCGTGATGATCGCGCCGACTTAGTTTATCTAACGCAAGAAGAAAAATACGAAGCAATTTTAATTGACATTAAAGACTGCCAAGACCGCGGACAACCGGTACTTGTAGGTACTATTTCAATTGAAAGTTCTGAGTATTTATCACAGTTTTTACGCAAAGAAAAAATTAAGCACAACGTACTTAATGCTAAATTTCATGCGCAAGAAGCTGACATCGTTTCAGACGCGGGCCTGCCAGGTACAGTAACAATTGCAACCAACATGGCCGGTCGTGGTACCGATATCGTGTTAGGCGGCAACTGGAACAGTGAAGTTGAAAAACTTGAGAACCCAACTGCTGAGCAAATTGCTGATATTAAAGCGGCTTGGAAAATTCGCCATGATGCAGTAATTGATGCCGGCGGTTTACATATCATTGGTACTGAACGTCACGAATCTCGTCGTATAGATAACCAATTACGTGGTCGTTCTGGTCGTCAAGGTGACGCCGGCTCTAGCCGTTTCTACCTATCGATGGACGATGCACTAATGCGTATCTTCGCTGGTGAACGCATGACTAACATGATGCGTAAACTAGGTATGCAACGCGGTGAAGCAATTGAACATCCATGGGTTAACCGTGCGATTGAAAATGCACAGCGTAAAGTAGAAGCACGTAACTTTGATGTTCGTAAGCAATTACTTGAGTACGATGATGTAGCAAACGATCAACGCCGCGTTGTTTACTCTCAACGTAATGAGCTACTTGAAGAAGGCGATATTTCAGAAACTATCACAGCAATTCGTGGTGATGTTCTTGCTGGTGTAATTGATCAGTACATTGCACCGCAAAGCCTTGCTGAAATGTGGGATATTCCTGGCCTTGAAGAGCGTTTAAAACAAGATTTCTTAATTGAGTTACCAATCACTCAGTGGTTAGCTGATGACAATAAGCTATATGAAGAAAAGCTTCGTGAGCGTATTGAAGAAGCTGTTGAGCAGTCATACAAGCAAAAAGAAGAGCAAGTAGGCGATTCTGTTTTACGTCAGTTTGAAAAAGCGATTATGCTACAAAGTCTTGATCAACATTGGAAAGATCACCTTGCTGCGATGGATCACTTACGCCAAGGTATTCATTTACGTGGTTACGCGCAAAAGAATCCTAAGCAAGAGTACAAGCGTGAATCGTTTGAGCTGTTTTCTGAAATGCTTGAAAACTTGAAAGTAGATGTTGTAAGCATCCTAAGTAAAGTACAAGTACGCGCAGAAGAAGATGTTGAAAAAGTAGAAGAGCAACACCGTAAAAGTGAAAATGCTCCTCGCGAATATCAACATGAAGAAGCTGAGCAAGTAGGTGGCGAAGCGCCAGCACCAGAAACAGCGACTGTAATGGCTCGTACAGAACCAAAAGTAGGTCGTAATGACCCTTGCCCTTGTAAATCAGGTCAAAAATTCAAACAATGTTGCGGTAAATTAAAATAGCCCAATATTGTTATTAGCTTATTAAAAAGCGGCGCTAGCGTCGCTTTTTTTATGGAGTTTTAAAGTAATGACTATAGAAATTGTACATGTAGCTGTTGGTGTTATTAAGAAAAATAACGCTATATTCATTTGTAAACGTGCAGATGAACAACATCAAGGCGGTTTATGGGAATTTCCTGGTGGCAAAGTAGAAGCAGGTGAAAGTGTTTTTGTTGCACTTAAACGCGAGCTTATTGAGGAAGTTGGATTAACAATTCACAGCTCTAGTCAACTTATGGTGATTGAACATGACTACGGCGATAAGTGCGTTAAATTAGATGTACACGTAGTGAGTAACTTTAGCGGTGAAGCACATGGCGCTGAAGGACAACCTAGTGAATGGGTAGCAATTAGTGAATTAGAAAATTATGATTTCCCTGAAGCTAATGCTGAAATTATCCAGAAAATAGTAGCCCGATATGCATAACAAACTAGGTACGAGTGAGCGCAATGAACATCTCAATACAAAATAAGCTAAGCGAACAATTAGCATTAAATCCTGAGTTAACTCAAGTTAGTGTGATTGGTAGCGGCCATATAAATAGTACGTGGCTACTTACGTGTATTGATAAACAGTTTATTGTGCAAAAACTTAATACTGAGGTATTTAAATACCCTGCTCAGTTAGTAAGTAATGCAAAGCTAATTGAGCAGCATTTAAATACCAAACAACTACAAAGCACTTACCCTCTTGCAACAGTTAAGCATATAGCTACGCAAAACAATGAATACTTAATAGAAATAGATAACGAACACTATCGTGTACTTAATTATATTAGTGACAGCTACAGCGAAGACGTTGTTAAAAACACGCAGCAAAGCGAGCAAGCGGCTTACGCCTTTGGCGTATTTGCTCATGCATTACAAGATTTTGATACACAACAACTACATACTGTAATTCCTGATTTTCATAACTTAGCGATGCGCTTTGAGCAATTAAATACCGCAATCACAAATAACTCTGTAAATAGAGTAAAGCACTGCGCTGACGAAATAGAATATTGCTTATCGCAGCAGCATTTAATTACTGAGCTTAGTAGTATAGCTAAGCAGATACCACTAAGAGTGTGTCATAACGATACAAAAATAAATAATATGCTGTTTTGTAGTGCAACTCACAAAGCAAAAGCAGTGATTGATTTAGATACCTGCATGGCGGGATTTCGGCTTTATGATTTTGGTGACATGGTACGCACTTTCTGCTCCCCCGAAGCCGAGGATTCAACAAACTTACGCAACGTTGTTATTCGAAAAGATATATTTTCAGCCATTGTTAAAGGCTATGTAACGCCATTAAAAAGTAGCATGAGTACAAAAGAACAAGAAAGCCTGCTGCTAGGCGCTAAAATAATGCCGCTCATGTTAAGTGTGCGCTTTTTAACTGATTACTTAAATAACGATGTGTACTTTAAAGTGGCTCATGCAGAGCACAATTTAGAGCGCGTACAAAACCAACTCGCGCTTTATAAAAACATACTGAGTAACGAAAAATGGATGCACGCGTGCTTAGTCGATGAACAAATTCAAGATACAAAAAAACCAGTAAGCTAAAAACTTACTGGTTTTTATTATTTACATACAATGTAATTACCAGATTTTTACGCGGTCTTCTGGTTTGATATACATTTTATCACCTTCTTTTACGTCAAACGCTTCGTAAAACTCAGGCATATTCGACAAGATACCGATTACACGGTAGTGACTTGGTGAATGAGGGTCTGTTAATAAACGATTACGTAACTCTTCATCGCGATAGTTACGACGCCAAATTTGTGACCAACCCATAAAGAAACGTTGATCGCCTGTGTAACCATCAACCACAGGTGCTTTTTTATCACCTAAAGATAGCATATACGCTTTATGCGCAACCGTTAAGCCACCTAAGTCACCAATGTTTTCGCCAAGCGTTAGCTCGCCATTAACACTTGCATCTTCAAATGGTTTATATTCGTTATACTGTGCAACTAAAGCCGCTGTACGCTCTTCAAATTGCTTAAGGTCAGTCTCACTCCACCAGTTACGTAAGTTACCGTCACCGTCATATTTAGCACCTTGGTCGTCAAAACCATGACCAAGCTCATGCCCAATTACTGCGCCAATTGCGCCGTAGTTTACAGCATCATCCGCTTCTAAATTAAAGAATGGCGGTTGTAAAATAGCAGCAGGGAATACAATTTCATTGTTTACTGGGTTGTAATACGCATTTACTGTTTGCGGAGTCATGTGCCACTCAGAGCGATCAACTGGTTTACCCAATTTAGCAATCATGTCTGCGTATGCCCATTCGCTATAACGAATGTAATTGCCTACTAGCTCATCTGAGTTAATCTCTAGCTCAGAGTAATCTTTCCACGTGTCTGGGTAACCAATTTTAGGCGTAAATTTGTCTAGTTTTTCTTTCGCTGCAAGCTTTGTTTCAGGGCTCATCCACTCAAGATTTTCGATAGCAACGCCATAACCTTTAATTACGTTATCAACTAACTCTTCCATGCGTGCTTTAGCTTCTGGCGGGAAGTTATCTTTAACGTATACCTTACCTAAAATTTCACCAAGTACACTGTTAGATGCATCAACCGCTTGCTTCCAAAGAGGTGCTTGTTCTTCTACGCCACGAAGTGTTGTGCTGTAAAAGTCAAAGTTAAGGTTAACTAAATCTTCACTAAGTAGCTCTGCATAACCACTTACAAAATGAAATTTTAAGTAGTTTTTCCACGTCGCTAAATCAGTGTCTTTGTAAATAGTAGCTAGTGCTTCTAAGTAGCTTGGTTGACGTACAATAATGTCACTTGCACTCACACCTGCATCTTTAAAGAATGCAGCTAAATCAAGGTCGCCCATCAACTTGCTTGCGTCTGCTACTGTCATCTTGTTATAAGATTTAGTTGCGTCACGGCTTTGCACGCGGCTCCACTGTGCATCAGCTAGTGTTTTTTCAAATGCAAGTACGCTCTTAGCAGCTTCTGCTGCATTCTTAACGCCTGACTTAGCTAAAACATCAGTGATGTATTGCTCGTAAGAAGCGCGAATTTTAGTGAATTTTTCGTCATCGTTTGAGTAATAATCACGATCTGGTAAACCAAGACCCGACTGAGATAAATACAATGCATACTCGCTTGAATTTTTAGCATCGTTATTTACAAACCAACCAAACGGTAAAGTACCACCTTGTTTTTGAATTTTAGCCATTAAACCCACTAAATCAGCTTTAGATTTAACACTATCAATTGTATCTAATGACGGTTGTAATGGCGTAATACCTAGCTCATTACGCGCATCTTTATTCATATAGCTTTTATAAAATGCACCAATTTTGTACTCATCACTGCCTTTTTTAGCGGCTTTGTTTGCGGCTGCACTTTCAAGGGCTATTTTCATCGCTTTTTGCGACTCATCATATAACTGCGAAAAAGAACCGTAGTTAGATTTATCACCTGGTATTTCAGTTTTAGCTAACCACTCGCCATTTACATGGTAGTAAAAATCGTCTTGTGCGCGTACTGAACTATCCATATTAGCTAATTCAATACCAAGCTCTAGTGGTTTTTCAGCAGGTGCTGTCACTACTGGAGTGTCGGTTACTTTAGTTTCTTGTTGTTTTTCACCACAACCTACCAAGCCAAGTGCAAGTGCAATACTTGCAGCAGCCATTGTTACTTTATTCATAATGATTCCGTTTGTTAGTTAGAATTTAATACCAACTCCATTAAATTCTTGAATATAGCAGGAGTAAAAATAGCACTGCCTACACGCTTTTACTTAATGGAATGGGTATCAGGGACTTCAATCAATATACATTACCAGCCAGTATCATAAACCTCATTAGGGCAACAATAAAATGGAATATGTAACAAAGTATTTTGAATGCGGTGAGCTGCCAAATTGACCCCACCAATAACAAGATGGTGGGTAGTTAAGGCTCGCTTTTATTTTTTCCATGAAGCGCTAAACGCTCAAGTTTTTCTTTTAAAGAAGGAGGGGCCGAAGATGCTATGGCGTTTAAGTAATCAGCTGTTTGCTCACTCATTTTACGAGAGTTGGTAACTGCAGGACTGCCCGACTTATTCGCAGTACTTAAACGCTGAGTCGCCTGAGGATTTGCCGTGATTTTTATTTGCCCAAGCTCTGCCATCCCGGCGGCTCTAAAATGTGAAAGCATATCCATTTTTAGATAGTTAAGCCTAAGCGCGATAGGTGCAGATACCGCCTCGATCATTAGCGTACCGTCTCGGTAATTACTTACTCGGCATTTATCACCCAACTTAGGACCTAAAAAATCTTTTAATAAGGTTTGCTGTGTATCAATTGCTTGGCTTTTGCCTGCATAAGCAGATAAACGATTATTTAACCCCGCCATAATATCGGTTAGCGGTTTTGGTGCATATCTATCTTTAGCCATTTTACACCTCGTAAAAGCTCACTTAGACCCAGAGATAATACTCTGGACCCAAGTATACACTGCCTATTAATACTACGCGCCGGCTATTTGCATTTGCTCTATTAATATTGAGCCAGTTTGAATACCACCACGGCGCTCTATGTCACCACCAATAGCAGATATACCTTTAAACATATCTTTTAAATTACCAGCAATGGTAATTTCACTTACTGGATATTGTATTTCACCATTTTCAACCCAAAAACCAGCAGCACCACGAGAATAATCACCTGTTACTGTGTTTACGCCCTGCCCCATTAGCTCGGTTACTAATAAGCCTGTGCCCATGGTTTTTAATAGTGCAGTTAAATCGTTATGAGTTTGTTCAACAAGCCAGTTATGTATACCGCCCGCATGCCCTGTTGGCGTCATATTCATTTTACGCGCAGCATAGCTTGCTAATAAATAAGTTTGTAACTCGCCGCCTTGAATAATTTCTCTGTCAATGGTTTTAACGCCTTCGCTATCAAACGGTGACGACGCCAAACCTTTTAAAATATGCGGGCGCTCAGCTATATTTACACAATTACTAAATACCTGAGTGCCCAAACTATCAAGTAAAAAACTCGATTTACGATAAAGCGCGCCACCACCAATTGCCGACACTAAGTGACCAAACAATGAGTTTGCAATATCAGCTCTAAAAATAACAGGCACTTTCATTGTGCCTAGCTTTTGACTATTTAATTTAGCGAGCGTTTCAGCTGCCGCTTCAAGCCCAACTGCCGCTGCGTCATTTAAACCCGCTTGATCGCGCGCAACCGTATAAGCAGAGTCGCGTTGCATCTGTTCGCCATCTTGACCTATCACCATAGTGCTAATGCTATGACGAGTACGTGGAAAACCGGTTATCAAACCATGGCTATTACCATAAACACGTAGCCCTTGATGCGATGAAAAGCTCGCACCATCAGAGTTAACAATACGCTCATCAGCATTTAGTGCAGCTTGCTCAGCAGCATGACAAAGCTCAATGCCTTCCTCAGGACTTACATCCCAAGGGTGGTATAAATCTAAATCTTTAGGATTAAATTCTAGCAATTCTTTATCAGCAACGCCGTTAAATGGGTCATCAGATGTAAACTTAGCTATATCAATCGCTTTTTCTACTACCATACGCAACGTTTTTGGATTTAAATCAGCGGTTGACGCCGAGCCTTTATTATTACCAACATATACGCTAATGCCTAAGCCGCCATCTTGGTTAAACTCAATGGTTTCTACTTCACCCATTCGAGTACTAACCGATAAACCAGATGTACTAGACATGGCCGCTTCGGCAGCTGTAGCGCCTAATTTTTTAGCATGTTCGAGTACTTCTGCTACCGCATCTTTAACTTGCGATATTTGAGAATAAATTGGATCGTTTTGTTGGCTTTTCATAAATTAAGTCCTGAGCCTTAGAGGCATAATGCACGCATTTCTTATATTTAAATGCTAACACACTCAATGCATCACATCAGCTAATATTCCTAAGTATCATATTCATGTATAATGGCAAAAGTTATTTTTATTTAAGAGCACCCCATGGCAAAGAAAAAAGGCAAGCCTGCTGAAATTGAAGAAGAAATTGAATATGTATCAAGAACGGAGCTCAAACGCGAAGCGCAAGAGTTTCATCAGTTAGGTACTGAAATTGCCAAAATGGGTAAAAAACAGCGCGAACGCCTGCCATTAAATGACGATTTAAAAGCGGCAATGGTTGTTGCTGATAAAATAAGTAATAAAAGCGATGCGTATCGCCGTCACTTAAACTACATTGCTAAAACGTTGCGTACTGTAGAAAACATTGACGCTATTAGAGCGATTATCGACGTAATGCTTAATAAAAATAACCAAGCTGAAGTATTGGTCAAAAAAATTGAGCAACTACGTTCAGACTTAATTGAACAAGGTGATGATCTTATCAATGAGACTATTGAGCAGTTCCCGTCTCTTGATCGTCAGCAAATGCGACAATTGGTTCGTAATGCGGCAAAAGAAGCGAAAGCTGAAAAGCCTGGTAAAGGTTATAAAGAGTTATTTCAATATCTCAAAGATGCACATACCGTTACGTATTAATTAGACCGTATTAATTGATATTTTATTAAAAAAGGTGCTTCGGCACCTTTTTTGTTATAGATCAAACCGCCTCCCTGCGTACTTTTTTATAATCCCCCTAAATAAATACTTAGGTGCGCGTGATGATTAAACTTCCACAGTGGGATCAAACCCTAATAAACAAATATAATGTGTCTGGCCCGCGTTATACCTCATACCCCACGGCTCTATCACTGCGTGACGGTTATCAGCAACAAAACTTACTAAACGCGATAGAATCGTCAACGAGTCGTTCACTTTCTTTATATATTCATATTCCATTTTGTAGTCAGCTTTGCTACTACTGTGGCTGTAATAAAATAATTACCCGCCATCAATCTAAAGCAGATACGTATCTCGACTTTTTAGCAAAAGAAATTACTGCTCAAGCGCATTTATTTAAAAGCTACACGGTTGAGCAATTACATTTAGGTGGCGGTACACCCACTTTTTTAACCGCAAAACAAATGACCCGTTTAATAAAGCTTTTAGAGCAGCACTTTAATTTTACGCGAACTACTGAACGCGGTATTGAAATAGATCCACGTTCGCTTGCCGATAACATGCTTGTTGATTTAAGGATGCTTGGCTTTAATCGTGTCTCGTTTGGGATTCAAGACTTTAACGACGACGTGCAACTTGCTGTTAATCGCCCGCAAAATGCAGATACGGTTAAGCAATTAATTACACAAGCTCGCGAGCTGGGATTTCAATCTATTAATGCAGATATGATTTACGGGCTTCCTCTGCAAACACCAGAGAGCTTTAAGCAAACTATAGAGCAACTTATTGAGTTAAGCCCTGACCGAGTATCGGTGTTTAACTACGCGCATTTACCAGAGCGCTTTGCCGCACAGCGAAAGATTAAAGATGCAGATTTACCCAGTGCACATAATAAACTCACCATGTTTAAAAATACGCTGGAGCAGATGACGCAAGCAGGCTATCAATTTATTGGTATGGACCATTTTGCAAAAACCGATAACGAACTGGCTGTTGCGCAAAATGAAGGGAAATTACATCGTAATTTTCAAGGTTATACAACCCATGGAAATTGTGATTTATTAGGCTTAGGCGTGTCATCCATTTCGCAAATTGGCACTGCCATTTTACAAAATCAAAAAGAATTAAAGCATTATTACCACAGCGTAGAAACACAAAGCGGCTGTGCTCTTAATAAAGGTATGCACTTAACACATGATGATGTAATTCGTGCTGATGCAATTAAGCAGCTCATTTGCCAGTTTGAATTAGATATACAAGACTTTAGTAAAAAGCATGCGCTTATATTTAATGACTACTTTGAGGATGCGTTAATTGCGCTTACGCCACTTATAAAAGATGAACTAGTCACTATAAATGATAATAAAATTAGCGTAACACCACGCGGCAACTTATTCATTCGTATTATTTGCATGTGCTTTGACGCTCATTTACAAAAACAAATAAATGCGACACGCTTTTCACGAGTGATTTAACTAAAAACTGTCCGGCATAAAAAAAGCAGACCAAGGTCTGCTTTTTCTGAGTACTCGAAAAACTAGTTAAAAACTACTTTATCGCTGCCAGGAGCCGCTTTAAACTCGATGATAATTTTAGCGCAATCGGCTTTAACTTCATCTTTAAGTGTTTCTTCAGCTTGCCAGCGAGCCTTATCTAGCTTAAAAATTTCTTTTTTAGCATATTTTTTACGTGCATCGTGTGTCGGCATTTCTTTAACTACCTGGTACATTTTATAAATGCCAGGGTACTGTATTGTTAAATCACGCTCGCTCTCAAAGCCATATTGAGACATAAGTACCCAAATACGTAAACAGCCTTCAGAAAGCTCACACTGCTCTTCATTCATTGCACGCGCAATTAAATGAATACTATCGGCTAGTTTGGCATTTCGCTTTAAACGCGACTTCTCAAGCTTTTGCTTTTGTTCAGCCTGCGTTTTAGCAATTAACTTTTTTTGCGCATTTAACTTGTACAGCAACTGACCCGCATAAAATGCCAGACCAACTATTATAGCAGCGCCTAAAAGTAAGGCTAAAATTACCGCGGTACTCATTATTTATCCTTACTATTTGTCGTCTTCATCTAACCATTCGTTGGCTAAATCGTCAGATAAGTATTGATCGAAATCAGAATTGCCTTTGCTTTCAATATCATCTTCAAAGTCATCTTCAAATTCGTCTTCATCCTCGTCTTCAATACCAAGAATTTCACATAAGGCCTGATGACGAGCAATACGGCTATTAAAGTACTTAGCATCTTTACCTGTTAGCATTTCACCTTCTTCATGACGCTCTACTAATTTAAGTAAACGTTCGTCATTCTCAAGTGCTTCTAGCTCTTGTTCAGGTGTGAATTCAGGCTCGATTACCTTTTTCAGCTCAATAGTTGGCTTTAAGTTGCGTTTCATTTCAACTTTAGGCTCAGGCGCAGTTGCAATTAATGGTACTGGCTTTTTACTGCCTACACGCTTATCTTTAGGCGCGTGACCACCATTGTGGCTTTCGCTATCTAGTAAATCTGGCGCGTTACGAGAACCTGGCTTAGCGCCTTTGGTTTTTTTAACTCGCTGCTCTTTTAATGCGCGCATTTCTTTAAGCTTATCTTGGCTTAAACGAACAGGTCCGTTTGCTGGGCTTTTGCGTGACTTTTTAGTTCTACTCATATCTTGATCATCTCACTTAAGAGGTTTTGAGCGAAGCGCAAATTAATGGGCATCGCAGTGCTGGCCTAGCCAGAAGAATTCAGTTTGCGCTATAGAGGTTGGGTTTCCCATTTAAAAGCGCCTTAGCTAATTAATCGCTAATTTTAAACGGTGGGTATTGTAACAGGACAAATAAAAAGGCGGTAGAGAAAACATCTCTACCGCCTGCTAATCTGAGCGCCATTATCTGGACACTTCTCCCTTCGACTTTTTTTAGTCTTTATTATTTTTATTATTATCAGTCCGTATTGTTATTATTTTTACGTTCCTTGTTACATTCCATTTTGTTTTTATTATTAAACTTCCATGAGTTTTTTATTATTATCGGCCATCCTGACACTTTTTTATTATTTCCTTTAGTAGCACTAATCTTGTGCTATGTAGTCATGCCGCTCTACTTTCCTTGATAGTAATTTCCGTTTTATTATTGTTGTTTTGCGACAGTGGTTAATTTACTCGTTAATGATTTTGTTACAACTGGTTTATATAACTTTTATTATATTAATTACATTAGGATATTAAAATTAACATAGATTACAACAGCTTAAGGTGCAACAAGGAATAAAAAGAAGACTTATCCTACAACCAAACATGGTCAATGTCTTACATTTAAGCGGGCGATATCGTTAATTTTTGACACAAAAAAAGCAGCCAGGGCTGCTTTTTTTAACACATTGTAGTTTATTTATTATTAACTGCTAAATAAATACGACTTTAGTGTAAACCACCTAAGTACTGAGATAGTACTTCAATGTCTTTATCTGTTAATTTCTTTGCAATGTCGCCCATCATGCCATTTAAGTCATTATGACGAGTACCATCACGGAATTTTTCAAGTTGAGACTTGATGTATCCTGGATGCTGAAAAGAAATTTTTGGAAACTTAGCCAGTGACGAGCCATTACCACGTGGACCATGACATGCTGCACATGATGGAATTCCACGCTCTGCGTCGCCTGCTTTAAAAAGCATTTCGCCAACTTCAACAACATCTTTAGGTGTAGCACCTTCAGACATGTTCATTGAAGAAAAATAAGCAGCTAGATCTTTCATGTCTTGCTCGCTAAGTGGCATAGCCATAGCGCTCATTACTGGATCCATACGCCCTTCTTTGCCGCCTGACGTCATACCTAATTTTAAATCCTGAAGTTGCTTAAGGATATAATCTGGATGTTGACCTGCAATTTTAGGGTAAATATTAACCGGCGCATTACCGTCTGGGCCGTGACAAGCCGCACACGTTGCTGATTTTTCTTTACCTGCGTTTACATCGCCATCAAATGCTGTTGCGTTGCTTGCTGACAACGCACCAAGCAATATTGTTAAAGATAGTGCTATTTTTTTCATGGTGAATTCTCTGTTTCCGACCCTGTATCATCTACAATCGTGATGCTGTAATACATATATTCTACACGATAATAAATTCTCTGGCACGTTTTCTACACATATTAAGCTTATAATTTACAGGGTTTTGACTTAGATTAAGCTTTAACATGTTTTAAATGTACCATAGGTGCTGTTTTTAGGTGGTTAAATACGCTTTTTAATACATCCTTTATAGTATAAAATACGCGCCCTGAGTGAATTTGGTTTACTCAACGTTATTTTTTTAAGTTTTAGGAGAGCCTGTGCTCAAATCTCGTATCAAATATAATACTGCGTCTTTCGTAACAAGCGCTCCCGACATTACTAAATTACCTGCTGATACGGGAATTGAAGTTGCGTTTGCCGGTCGCTCCAACGCAGGTAAGTCGAGTGCATTAAATGCATTAACCGATCAAAAACTAGCACGTACAAGTAAAACACCTGGACGTACTCAGCTAATCAATACATTTGATTTAGCTGATGTTGACGATATGCGCCTTATCGATTTACCAGGCTATGGTTTTGCTAAAGTACCAATCGAAATGAAAAAGAAATGGCAGAAGTCGTTAGGCGAATATCTACAAAAGCGTCAAAGCTTAAAAGGTATTGTTATTTTAATGGATATTCGTCATCCATTAAAAGATTTAGACCGCGATTTAATTAATTGGGCTATTGGCAGTGAAATTCCAGTATTGGCTCTATTAACTAAAGCCGACAAGCTAAAGCAAGGTCCTCGTAAATCACAAGTGCTGCAAGTTCGTCGTGAATTAAGTACGCTTGATGGGGATATTACAGTTCATGCATTTTCATCATTAAAAGGCACGGGTTTACCAGAAGTGGCTAAAAAACTAGATGAGTGGTTTTTAGGTCCTGTTATTGCTGTACCACCTACCGATGAAACAATCACAGACGAAACTAACCCAGAAGCCTAAACGCTGGCGTTACGATAAATAAAACTGCTTTCCTGCAGATTTAATAAAATAGCCGAGCTTGTCAGTCTCGGCTTTTTCAGCCCACTGATAAAATACACTTCGCGTAACACGCGCACTACAGCCATAAGGTAGCTTTAAATAAGGTACTTTAGACCCTTTGTAATCTTTTATAACTAAAGGTTGCTGAGTGCTCAGTAACCACTGCCTGGCTAAATTATCAATACAACACAACACCGGCCCTTGCACTGTATTTTCAAAATGCCAATCAACAATAATAAACGGCGCATCATCAACCGTTATTGTTATTTTTTCGGCCGGTGTTTTTAAATAAAATAGCTCACCTTCTTTACATAAAACAGAAGCAAACAGCTTCACCATGGCTGGGCGTGTTATCTCGCTGCCATCGTAAAACCATTTCCCCTCATGATTAATGACAATTGGCAGTTCACCACAATGAGTTGGCTGCCAACTATCAAAAGGTTTGCTTGGCTCGCTTAATTGTTTGCTAAGCTCACTTAAAGAAATCACTGCTTTTTAAGTGTAATTGCAAAAGTAACAGGTACTGCTGTTGCAATTGAAGGTAAGCCCGCTAGCTCTTGCAGCTTTTTAACGCCTTCGGTTACACCAAAATCAGCACTATTAATAATAATAGGTGTTAATGATGATACCGTTAAATCACCACTTTGCGTGCTGCTAACGAGTACATCAATTGCCAATGGCTTTTTATTACCGTGAAAATCAAGCTCAGCTTTAATACCCTTCAATACATATTGACCAGGCTTTTTAATATTACTCAGTTCTTTAGTTAAATTTGCAGTTAAAACAGCATTTGGAAATTTATTCGCTTCGAACAACAATGACGTTAAACGCTCATTACGAATAGGAATTAAAGTTTCAGCTGATGTTAAATCAACATTAACGCTAAACTCACCTTTATCAGAAAGCATACCTTCAAGGTTAGTAAAATGGTGAGCTTCAGCAATCGAATCTTTTTTAATTGAAACAAAGCTTAGTTGGCTTTTATCATTCACTAGCTGCCAATTGGCCTGAGCAACATTAGAAATAACTAAACTTGATAAAGAAAAACCTGCAATAGCTAATGCTTTAAACATAACGCACTCCTTAGTAATAAAATGAAAAGAATAAAAATAATATCGCTTCGATGGTATCACCTGCGATGTACCCAAACCACCTCGAAATGACGAATGAATAATACAATTGGTATGGCGCAATAAAGAATTAATTAGATAGGATTTTCAGGCGTAAAACAAAAAACGGCCCACCAAACAAGTTGGTAGGCCGGTATAGCAAACTGGGGAGAAGCTATCAATTTGTTGCACCCTTTCAGATGCATCATCAACAGGATGTCCTACAGGATAGGACAGACGGGACTTTAACAAAAGCACGCATTAAAATACAATCATATTCCTGTAAAACAGCTCGAATTGACGAACATATAACTATTTAATACAAATAGTTGCTTAAATTAACCTTATTTTAACTAAAGCTTGCATATACCTGATTGAACCGTTGTTATTCGCCATTTTTATTAAACATAAAAAAAGCGCCAAAAGGCGCTTTAATTAAAATGCTTAAACTGCATTAATGGGCTTGTTCCCAGTTGTCACCTTCATCGGCTTCAACTATAAGTGGTACATCTAGCGCAGCAGCTTGCGACATTAGTTCACAAATATGTTTTGTGTATTGTTCTGCGCAGTCTGTTTTAATTTCAAATACTAATTCATCGTGTACTTGCATAAGTAGTTTAATTGTATTTGGTGCTTGTTCGTGTACCCAACGGTTAACGCTCAGCATTGCTTTTTTAATAATATCGGCGGCAGTACCTTGCATTGGTGCGTTTATAGCAGCACGTTCGGCTCCTTTCCTGCGCGCCCCATTACGTGCGTTTATTTCTGGTAAATGTAGACGACGGCCAAATATTGTTTCAACGTATCCATTTTCAGCTGCTTTTTCGCGTGTTGTTTCCATGTATTCTAATACACCAGGAAAACGCTCAAAGTATTTATCTATGTAATGCTGCGCCTCATGGCGTGGCACATCTAGTTGACGCGCTAAACCAAATGCCGACATACCATAAATCAAGCCAAAGTTTACTGCTTTCGCCTTACGGCGCATATCGGTAGTTACATCATCAAGCTCTACACCAAATACTTCAGCGGCAGTTGCACTATGTACATCTAAGCCGTTAGCAAATGCATTTAATAGACCTTTGTCTTGTGAAAGATGCGCCATAATACGCAGCTCAATTTGACTGTAATCGGCAGCGACAATTTTATAACCATCTGCAGCTATAAACGCTTCACGAATACGACGTCCTTCTTCTGAACGAATAGGAATATTTTGTAAATTAGGATCAGTTGAACTCAAGCGTCCCGTAGCTGTAATTGCCTGATGATAAGACGTATGTACACGCTGGGTTTTCTCATTGACCATTAATGGTAATTTATCGGTGTAAGTTGATTTAAGCTTTGATAAACCACGGTGCTCTATAATTACTTTAGGTAGCGGATAATCATGAGCAAGCTCCTGCAGTACTTCTTCTGCGGTAGAAGGTGCACCTTTAGGTGTTTTTTTAATAATAGGCAACCCAAGCTTTTCAAACAATAATACTTGTAGTTGTTTTGGAGAACTTAAATTAAATGGTTCGCCTGCTATTTCAAACGCCTCTTTTTCAAGCTCAATTAAACGCTCGCCTAAACGTTGACTATGCGCTGCAAGCATGTTGCTATCAATTGCAACACCGGTGCGTTCAATATCAGAAATCACACTAACTAGCGGCATTTCTATCTCTTCAAATACCGATTTTAGCTTTTCATCAGCTTCAATTTTTGGCCAAAGCACTTCGTGTAAACGCAAAGTAATATCGGCATCTTCTGCGGCGTAAGGCGCTGCTTTTTCAAGTTCAATTTGGTTAAAGGTAAGTTGCTTTTTGCCTTTTCCAGCAATATCTTCAAAGCTAATATTTTTATGACCTAGGTATTTAAGTGCTAACGAGTCCATATCGTGACGCGTGCCTACACTATTAAATACATACGACTCAAGCATGGTGTCAAACTTAATACCATTTAGCGCAAAGCCTGCATTCGCTAATACGCTTTTGTCATATTTGAGGTTTTGCCCTACTTTAGCTTTATTTTCATCTGCCAAAATTGGACCTAGCTTTTGCATTACAAATTCAAGGCTTAATTGCTCAGGCGCACCCGGGTAGTCATGCGCTATAGGTAAATACACAGCTTCGCCCGCTTTTACGGCAAAGCTCATACCCACCAATTGCGCTTTCATGTAATCAAGGCTGGTTGTTTCAGTATCAAATGCAAATAACTCAGCACTATTTAATTGCTCTATTAGCGTACCAAATTGCGCCTCAGTTAAAATAGTTTCGTAATGAGCGTCTTCTACTTTTGGTAATTCAGTCGCTTCGGTAGGTACCGCTAGGTGTGTTTCTGCATCTTTAGGATTATCAAGTAACTCAGCTAACCAACGACGGAATTCGCACTCACCATATAATGCAATTAATTCGTCTTTGTTAGGCTCTTGAAGTTTGAATGTATCAAGGTCAGATTCCACTTCAACATCGCACTTAATTGTCGCAAGTTCGTAGCTCAAAGGAAGATGATCAAGCGCAATTGCTAACTTTTCACCTATTTTACCTTTAATCTCACTGGCATGATCCATCACACCTTGAAGAGAGCCATATTTTTCTAACCATTTAACCGCAGTTTTAGGTCCACAACCTTCAACACCGGGAATGTTATCGACCTTATCACCCATTAATGCTAAGTAATCGATAATAAGTTCAGGGCCTACACCAAACTTTTCAACCACAGTAACGGGATCTGAAATACTGTCGGTCATCGTGTTTATTAGCGTAACGTGTTCATTAACAAGCTGTGCCATATCTTTGTCTCCAGTAGAGACTAAGACATGTCTTTTTTGCTCTGATGCTATACGTGCAAATGTACCAATAACATCATCAGCTTCAACGCCTTCAATACTAATTAGCGGAAAGCCCATCGCTTTAATAATACTGTGTATAGGTGCTATTTGAGTGCGTAAGTCATCCGGCATAGGGGGACGATTTGCCTTATATTCGCTATACATATCGTTACGGAACGTTTTACCTTTAGCATCAAATATAACCACCATATGTGAGGGATCGTATTGTCTGATCAAGCTTTTAAGCATGTTGATCACGCCATAAATAGCGCCCGTAGCTTCACCTTTAGAATTAGTTAAATGCGGCGGAGAATGATAAGCACGAAATAAATATGACGAGCCATCAACTAAAATAAGTGGGTTTTCGGGGATCTGAGCCATGGTGAATTTGGATCCTAAATGCAAAAAATTAAGGTAATTATAAGCATGCCATAAGGTAGTAAATAAAACGACTGTGAATTACTGCTTATCGTGTTATTAAAACTATAGCAAGCTGTGGATAAGTGTGTAGATAACAGCCACGAGCTATCCTTCCAAAGCATTGTAAAATGCCTAGAAAATACTTTAACTGTATGTTTTAATTTAAAAAAGATAATACGAGGTTCTTTTTTTATTATTTTAAACCAATGTGGAAAAAGGTTTTCTAACGACTGCTTGTGTTGTTATTCACTTTGATTATTCGCGTCCATTTAAATAACCGGAGGAGTATTCTAGCACAATGGATCGAAGATCATAGCGATCCTTTATAATTTTTTTAAAGGCAAAGTGATCGCAAATGGCATAAACCGCAAAACAACTTGCATAGAGAATGATTTTTGAACTAGAAATTTATTTTCGCGAGAAATTTTGAGCATGTTAGACTTCATCCGATCGACTTATAAAAAAGACTTTAGGGGCACAAAAGCATGAAAAACGTAGCGGTAATATTAGCAGGGTGTGGTGTGTACGATGGTAGTGAAATTAATGAAGCAATTTTAACTTTATTACATATAGCCAAAAATGGCGCAACTTATCAGTGTTTTGCGCCGGATATTGAACAACTTCATACCATTAACCATTTAACGGGCGAAGTAATGCCTGATAAACGTAATGTATTAACAGAAGCGGCTCGTATTGCACGGGGTGACATTAAATCGCTGCTTGAACTAGATGTAACTCAGTTTGACGCATTAATTGTACCTGGCGGTTTTGGCGCTGCAAAAAACTTATGTGACTTTGCAATTAAAGGCGTAAAAGCAAATATTAATAAAGACGTACTTAATGCTTGTAAATCATTTGCAAAAGAAAATAAGCCTGCTGGTTATATGTGTATTGCACCCGCTTTGATCCCATTTATTTACGATAACGCTGTACTTACTATCGGTAACGATGCAGAGACAGCACAAGCGCTAAGCACATTAGACGCTAAACATATAAATTGTGCAGTAGATGATGTTGTTATTGATCAGCCAAATAAGCTAGTTACCACCCCTGCTTATATGCTTGCGCAATCAATTCTTGAAGCCGATGCAGGGATCGAAAAACTAGTTAGTAGCGTATTATCAATAAATTGATCTTAGGATCTAAAAGTTAATTGTATGACTGTTTACGCTTACTAAATTGCTTAACAAAAAACAGTAAATAATTAAATTTTATTGCGTTAACGCAAAAAGTAGTCAGTTTTATTAATAAAAACGCCTCTTAGCATTTTATAAATTGGCTCAGAGAGTTATAATCGGTTTAATTTCCGTCATCTTTAATCGTGATTGATCACGTTCAAATCGAAGTGAGCAAGGCAAAATGAAAAAATTAACAGCTGCAGCATTATTAATGCTAGCAACCACAGCATACGCACAGCCATATGATAACTCTATGACTGAAGATGCAATTAAAGTACGTCTCGCGCCGGTTGGTGCTGTATACCTTGAAGGCGATAAAGCTGCTGTAGCAGCGGCACCTACTGGTCCTCGTTCTGGTGAGCAAGTGTATCAAGGTGCATGTTTTGCATGTCACGGTACTGGTGCACTAGGCGCGCCTAAATCGCCTGACGATTGGGCTCCACGTATAGCTAAAGGTAAAGACACTTTACTTGAACATGCACTAAATGGCTTTAATGCTATGCCTCCAAAAGGCACCTGTATGGATTGTTCTGATGATGAGATAAGCGCTGCTATCGACTTCATGACATCTAAGTAAATACAGCTGAAATACACAAAAAAGGTTTACTTCGGTAAGCCTTTTTTAATACCTAAAATAGTGTTTCTAGCCAGTATGGTAGTACGAATATCAACTTGACGATAAGCGCTAAAAGTGAAAGTATAAGGCTAATAACTATACAATAAAAATAGCCGGTTAGATCATTGGAAGATAAACACCCTGTATCGAGTAAATTAGCGTATCAAAATAAACGTCTTAAAGCGCTACTAAAAAAATACAAACAATCACATCACTTGCAAAATGCGCTGATCCAATTATCAGAGCAAGCTAGTACTGTTGCCGAGCTAACCCTATTATACCCTGCCATCCACGATATTTTACAAAAGTATGTACCGAGTAAAAGCTTTTATGTGGTGCTATTAAATCAACACAGTCAATCATTAGAGCTATCTTACTTCTCAGATGAGAAAGACGGTATTGCTGTTGCCCTTAATCAATCAAATAGCTTTGATGAAGGAGCAACTGGTTATGTGTTTAAGCAAGGTAAAACAACATGCTTTACGAAGAAGCAAATGCAAGACGCTGCAACCGAAGGCTTATTTAAAGCATTAGGCACACCAGCAGAGCATTGGGTAGGTGTACCTGTTTACCAAGAACATAATATTATTGGTGTATTAGCAGCGCAAAGTTACGATACAAAACAAGGTTATAGTTCACAACAAATACAATTACTCGAGTTTATGTCGCTTTATTTAGCAACTGCGATAGAGCGTGTAAAAAAACGAGAGCTCCTTGAATCGGAAGTAAAAATTCGCACCCGAGCACTCACTCAAAGTAACGATGCATTGAACCTTGAAATAGAGCAACGTAAACGCGCACTTCAACGTCAACAAATTCTGTTCAAAATATCTGAAATAGCAACGCAAGCTAAAAATCTTGATGATGCTTACTTTAAGATACATCAAATAATAAAAACAATTACCTATGCAGAAAACTTATATATTGCACTTTATGATAAAGAGTCTGGCTGGATAAGCTTTCCTTATTGTGTTGATGAATTTAAAGAAAATACACAACCAAGACGCTTTGCTAAAGGTTATAGTGAATTGGTAATAAGCACTGAAGAAACGCAACTAATACACCCATGTAGGGCAAAAGAATTAATAGAAAGCGGTGTAGTACAAAGAGCCAAGCCTGTACAAAAAGAGCAAATGGCCACCAGTTGGCTAGGCGCTCCACTTAAAACCGCTCAAGGTGTTATCGGCCTTATTGTTTGCCAAGCTTACGATAATAAACATATTTTCAGCCAAGATGATTGCGAGTTAATTACCTTTGTATCACATCAAATTGCAGCTGTTTTGCAGGCAAAGCTAGCCAATCAAGCGATTGCAAAAAGCCACCAAGAACTCGAATTTAGAGTAAACGAAAAAACCAAAGAATTGCGCCAAACTAATCTTCACTTACAAATGCAAATTGATGAGCGTAAAAAAATAGAGCAACAGCTTTATCATGATGCACATCATGATTCACTTACTAACTTACCTAATCGTAGCCTATTTTTAACTCAGCTTGAAAAAACGCTACAACATTATCAACGTTTTCCTGAGCATCACTTTGCCGTTTTATTTATCGATTTAGATAAATTTAAAGATATTAATGACCAGTTGGGCCACCATGCTGGCGATCAGTTTTTAATTAATGTTAGTGAGTTATTCGCCCAATGTATCCGCGAACACGATTTACTAGCACGCTTAGGTGGCGATGAGTTTGTTATTTTATTAACGCATTTAACTGAGCCTCAACAAGCAGAAGATGTTGCAAATCGCATTATCGACTTAATGGAAAAGCCTTTTTGCCTTAAAGGGGAATATTTACAAAGTGGTGCAAGTATAGGGATAACCTATTCAAAGAAAAGCTATATGCATACGGATGAAATTATTCGTGATGCTGATGCCGCAATGTATCACGCTAAAAACTCAGGAAAAAATCGCTACGAGCTATTTCATCCGCTACTAACACAATCAATACCTGCGCAGGCTCTAAAAGCACAACATCACCTTGATATATTACCTATGAGCTTTAGAGGCTCAGAAATAATTACGCTTGATGAGCAGCATCAGTCTGAATCTTTATTTGAAGCATTTGGTGAACACCCAATACTTGGCTTTACTAGCTTTGATATTTTGAAAAAGTTTGCATCAGATAAAGAACAGCACCTCGAGATAGAGTTACAGTTATTACAACGCGCTTATGCACAAGCAATTACCGCAAATGTAACTATGGCGCTGGTTCCTTGTTCTGGTTTACTACTTGAGGAGCACGAATTTGTTTTATTTACAGATACGCTAAATAAACAACAAGGACATAGCCAGCTCTGTTTGCTATTTGATGAGCAAGAGATTCGCCATGCAAGTGCAACACAAATAGAAAACCTCAAAAAGCTGCCGCAACTAGGCTATTCGATTGGTTTAAACAATTTTGCTAAAGATAGATGCGAACTGAATTTACTAACCGATATTAACTTTGATTATCTGCTACTTAGCTCGACCTTTAGTAAACGTGTTTTACAACAAGAAAGTTACGATTTTCAGCTACAAGGTGTGCTCGCAATTACGAAGCTAAAAGCAATGAAAGTTATTGCTAAAGGCCCATCGATACTCAATTTTAGGGCTTTACTAGACAAGCACGGTTTGGCTTTTTTTGTGGGAAAACAACACGCTCTAGTATGCTCTGAGTTACCTGAAATACAAGCAACCCAGTCTTTATAAAATTAGCCTGAAGTATTACTCAGGCTTTTTAAACATTGCACGAAGGTTAGCGACTCTTGCTTGGCCTTTTTCCATTCGCTCTGCTTGCGTATTTGGCGCTTTTTTGTTTTCGAACGCGAGATCGTCCTGCGGTAACTCTTGTACAAATCGGCTTAACTCAGTTTGTGAGGTTTCACCAAATTGACGACGTATTTTTGCATAAGTAAGTGTTAACTCCTGCTGTGCACGAGTAATACCAACATAAGCTAACCGGCGTTCTTCATCTACGTTATCTTCATCAATACTTACCTGATGCGGAAGTAAGCCCTCCTCCATACCCACCATAAATACGTACGGATACTCTAAGCCCTTTGATGCATGCAGTGTTGATAAGTGCACCGCATCGGTTTCATCTTCTTCTTCGTTACGCTCAAGCATATCCCGAAGGGTTAGCTTGCTAACAACCTCAGCTAATGTCATTGGTTCGTTGTCGGCATCACCGGTCAACATATCGGTTATCCAGCGATATAATTCAGATACGTTTTTCATACGCATTTCAGCGGCTTTTGCGCTCGGTGACGACTCGTACAAATATGCCTCGTAATTAATGTTACGCACTAAGTCTTTAACAGCTTCGAGCGTATCACCACGTACTGCGTTATCAGATAGCTCAACAACCCAGCGTGCAAACCCAGCAAGCGCATTAAAGCCACGCCCTTTTAATCTATAACCTAAATCGTTATCAAAACAAGTAGCAAACAAGCTCGCGTGCTTTTCGTTAGCGAGCGTTCCAAGCTTTTCAAGTGTGACCGTGCCTATTTCTCGTCGTGGTGTATTTACAATACGTAAAAATGCATTGTCGTCGTCTTGATTAACTAAAAGCCGTAAGTACGCCATAATATCTTTAATTTCTGAACGAGCGAAAAACGACATACCGCCACTAATTTTATAAGGGATACGGTTACTCATTAAAGATTTTTCAAAGCCACGTGCTTGATGATTACCACGATATAAAATCGCGTAATCTTTATAGCTTGTGCGCTTCATAAACTTATGCGAAATTATTTCAGCAACCACGCGTTCAGATTCATGCTCTTCATCGCGGCACCCTATTACTTTAATCGGCTCACCATAACCTAGTTCACTAAATAACTTTTTTTCTATATCGTGTGGGTTATTTGCAATCAAAATGTTAGCCGCTTTTAGTATTCGTCCTGCACTTCGATAGTTTTGCTCAAGCTTTATAAGTCTAAGCCCTGGGTAGTCTTTACCTAATAACACTAAGTTTTGTGGGCGAGCACCACGCCATGAGTAAATTGATTGATCGTCATCACCTACCACAGTAAAACGGGCACGCTCGCCTACTAGCAATTTAACAAGTTGATATTGGCTTGTATTGGTATCTTGATACTCATCCACCAGCAAGTATTTAAAGCGTTGCTGCCAGCGCTCACGAGACGTGGCGTTATTAGTAAGTAACAAAGTAGGGATCATAATTAAATCATCAAAATCCAGTGCGTTATAAGCACGTAGCTGATTTTGATAGCGAGCATACAGCTGTGCAAACAATGCCTTTTGCGCATCACGCGCTTCGCGTATTGCTTGCTCTGGCAGTACTAATTCATTTTTCCAACTACCAATTTCCATTTTAAGTAGTTTGAGTAAGTCCTTGTCTTTTTTTAGCTCATCCTCGGTGAGTTCACTAAGAAGCTGATTAGTATCTTGATCATCAAATAACGAAAAGCCGGGTTTAAACCCTAATGTACTTAACTCTTTTTTTATTATTTCTAAACCAAGTGTATGAAACGTTGATACCCATAAACCTTTAGCGTCTTGTTTACCAAGCGTTTGCAATACTCGCTCACGCATTTCTTTGGCTGCTTTATTGGTAAAAGTAACAGCGGCTATATTTCGCGCTTTGTACTCACATTTTTTCACTAAATAAGCGATTTTATTAGTAATAACACGGGTTTTACCAGAGCCTGCGCCCGCGAGTACTAAGCAGGGACCACTAATATATTTTACGGCTTCATCTTGTTTAGGATTGAGTTTCATAACGACCAAAGAAATTTAAAAGACGCACAATTTTAACGTAACCATTACTGCGAGCATAGCAATTGCCTTAATTAATTAAGGTAAAGATGATCATGTGTTAAATACCGTGGGTATAAGGTAATATTAGTTATTATCATTTAGGCAATGCCGAAGGGACAATTATGATCAACCCAGCAAAACTTGAAGAAATTGCTAAGCAAATTACTAGCAATATGCCACAAGGTGTAAAAAACCTAGCAGACACACTCGAAGGTAAAACAAAGCAAGTTTTACAAAACAAGCTTGCTGAGATGGACTTTGTGAGCCGTGAAGAATTTGATGTGCAAAGCCAAGTACTTATTCGTACTCGCGAAAAGTTAACTGAGCTTGAAGCTAAAGTTGCCTTACTTGAGCAACAACTTAGCACTAAAACTGACGCTGAATAATTAAAAAAAGGCAGCTTAGGCTGCCTTTTTGCGCTTTACTAAGTTTATTCAAATAGCTCATCAAGTACATAGTAAGATAACTTAACCTGCTGCGCTAAACTCACACTCAGCATTTTTTGCGCAACTTGCTCGCCAGTTATTGGTTTGTAACGCTTTAAAAACGCAAATCGTGTAATAACAGGAAAAATAATACTGCCTATCTTTTCTGCCACTCTAAATTGCTCACGATCACCTAATAATAAAGACGGTTGTAAAATACTTATTTTATCAAAAGGGAGTGCTTTAATATGTTGCTCAAGCTCACCCTTCATTTTCAAATAAGCACTATTACTGTGCGTGTTCGCCCCGCTTGATGACACTAAGCAGTAATGCGTAACACCATTATATGCCGCTAACTGCGCCGCTATAAACTGATAATCAAAATCTACTTTACGCTGAGCTTGTGTAGAGCCCGCCCGTTTACGGGTTGTACCCAAACACGAAAACAATGCGTCACCTTTAAAAAGCTCAACGTATTGAGTTAATTTTTCAAAATCAATAACGTGATTAACTAGCTTTGCGTGTGTAATAGGCAAAGCCCGACGACTTAACGTAACCACTTTAGTATAACGATCGCTATTAAGTAGCTTGTGTAGCAACTCATTACCGACCAAACCTGTAGCACCTATTAATATCGCCGTTTTAGTCATAAATTTATTTATTTTCGCCCACTTTATTAAGTACGTGCTGCACTGCTTTTTTGTAGCTTTGCGTTTCTTCACTCGCGCACGTTACTACAGATTCTAAATCATGAAGATGGCCGTTTTCTAAACCATAAACCCAACCATGAACGCTTAGCTCTTGGCCGCGTTCCCACGCATCTTGCACAATGTTAGTACGGCATACATTACGTACTTGCTCAATTACATTTAGCTCAATAAGGCGGCTTAAACGTTCGCTTTCTGGCATTGCATCAAGTTGTTCAAGATGCTTTTCTTTTACATCCCCTACGTGGCGTAGCCAATTATCAATAAAGCCGAATTTTGCATTGTTTAAAACGGCTTGTACGCCACCACAGCCATAGTGACCTACTACCATGATATGTTTTACTTTTAAAACCTCTACAGCGTACTGCATAACCGACAAACAGTTATGGTCAGTGTGTACAACCACGTTAGCAACGTTACGATGTACAAATAATTCGCCTGGTAATAAATCAACTATTTGATTAGCAGGTACACGAGAGTCTGAACAACCAATCCATAGATACTCTGGATTTTGTTGCATTGATAAAATTTTAAAAAACTCAGGATCAGCTTCGCTTGTACGTGCAGCCCAACGTTTATTGTTATCGAATAAATTTTTTAACTTTCTCATTGCATCTCTTATTAAGTCGAGGACGGAAATTTAATGGATATTAGCAAGAATCAAAATATTACGAGGCGTTAACTGCTTTTCACAAAAAGTATTCACACTCACCTGATAGCCTTGCTGTTGCAAATATAAAGCACGATCGAGCACAAGCCAAACCTCAATTGCCCTTCTGAACACATGTCGAACCAGTTCAACTCGGTCAGTTATTTTTTTTCGAGCAACCCCAACACCTAAATATTTATTATAATCAGCATCTTGCGGTAGGTTTATTGCCTTTTTGTCTGCAGCCCATGCACAAAATGATTTAAACGAATCTGAGAATATAGCTTTGTTAACCGAAGGTACGCTTACATAATATTGCTCGCCAGTAATCGATTTTCTAAGTGCGTCAAAACCAAGCCGCCATTCTAGTTCTGTTTTGCGTACTTTTTCCAGGCGAGAAGGTGCTGTAACGGTTTCTTGTAATGCGAGCTTTAAATCGCGATGCGTTAGGTTAAGCTTGCTTTGATTTGCAACCTCACTCATTGCACGGTACTCATTAGCCGTAAATAAATGATAGCAACAAGGTGAAAAGCTAATTTGTTGAACTTTCGCTAAACTTGCTTGGCGCATAAATGCTTGGTGCAAATCACCACATGCGTGTAGCGCTACGGCATGCATATCAGCATTAAAAAATTGAGTGATATCGTCTTTTAATACATCTGCTTGGCTAAAATGCATTGCTAAGCCTTGTTGCTGTGCACTTTTTTGCCCTTGCTCGCATAAGCTTTGTTGCAGCTCAATACTATGCACATTACTTGCGCCATTAAAAGCAAGCATTCGCCCTAAGTGCCCTTTACCCGCACACCACTCTAAAACCGGTTGCTTAGTAGTAGGTAATGCAGATACAAAATCTTGTAACTGATCAAACTTACGACCTTTAATCCCGTTACTTATCCAAAATGGATAGTCGACTCGAGACTGTGCAGAGCTAGGTAACTCACATAGCTTAGCAAGTTCATCAAGTTGGTTTATGTGTTGGCTAAAAAATTTGTATAGCTGATTTTGATCGTTATCAAGAACTGTTACCTGATCATCAGTTAGTTCGTTAAGCATGCCTTGCAGCTCTGGCCAAGGAATAGTGTCAAAATCAAACGCGGTGCACTGCCAATACTGACGATGGCTCATTAAAAGTGAATCAAGTGCAAAAAATTGCTCGGCTAAAGTCATAACAGCTTAAAAAATAAAAAGACAATTAATTATATCAGCTCAGTGAGTTCTCATTAAACAGTTATTTTTGGCTAAAAATCAGCCGTAAATACAAAGGTATTGAAATAATACTCACCAAAATAGCGGCTATGAGCATCCAAGATAATTGCATCTTTTCGGGTTCTTGGTATTTATAAATAAAGTGAGATTTTACTTCGTCAAATTCGTTTTGCTGTATGCCATATAAGTCAGCAATTAAGCGCCATTTTGCTATCGACATATGCCCTAAACTAGTGGTGGGTGGAGTTATATAACTTTTTAGTACTTCAGCCTCAAAGGCGAGCTGATGAAAGCTTTTGCTCGGTGCATAGTTTTGCTGGGTGACTGCAATGGCTTCATCCATATTCATCATTGCATAGCGCCAACCTTTTAAGCTCGCTTGGTAAAATTTTTCGACCGTTTGCGGATTTTTCTTAAGCATGTTTTCGCTGGTAAATAAAATGTCGCTATACACGTCCATTCCATATCGCTGTGGGCAAACAAGCCGATGGGCTACACCTTGCTGAGTCATATAATAAGGCTCTGTAGTAACATACACTTGCATCGCATCTAGTTTGTTTTCAATCCAAGCCTGAGCTGGATTCTCGCCATCGTAAACTTTGAGATTACCTACTCCTACACCACTGCGTTTAAGCATAACAAGTAACTCGGTGCTATCTTTTAGACTCACCGCTGTAATACGCTTATTAACGAAGTCACGTGGGTGAAAAATATCAGAGGTGTCTTTTACCATCCAGCAATAAGGTGAAAACTGCAGTAAAGCAGCCATAGCAACAAGAGGCTGACCATTAATGCGCTGCTGCAAAATACCAGAATGCCCTACGCCAAATTGCGCTTCACCACTTGCAACAGGACCAAAAGTATCAGGTTTCATTGGATTAGCTTGTTTAATGGTGACATCAAGGCCAACATCATTATAAAAACCTTTTTGCTTTGCCATATAATAACCGGCAAACTGAAATTGATGTGTCCATTTTAACTGTAATGTAACTGATTCTTGCGCCATTATGTGGCTGCAAAAAAAGCACAATCCAATGATTAATCCTTTAAATAGCAACGAGGTGTCCTCAAAAGCATGACGATTACCTGTAACTATATGTAAAACGTGTGATAAAGCAAGCACCCTAGTTAGATGCCTGCCTTTAAAGAAGGGTTATACTGAGGCGAGTTTTTCGACTTTTTCTGCTTGCGGTTTTGATGTTAAAAATTGAGTAAAACACGGGTTTTGTGTTTCATCTTGTACACTGTAACCTAAGCGATTTAAATGCTCGTTAAACATCTCATACTGACTCGGCTCAATAGCAAAACCGGCTAGTACATTCCCCATAGAACCACCGTGATTACGATAATGAAACAAGGTAATGTTCCAATTACTGCCTAAAGTATCTAAAAAGCGTGCAAGTGCGCCCGGATATTCAGGAAACTCAAAGCGAAGTAGACGTTCATGTAATTGCTCTGGCGCTTTGCCCCCAACCATGTAGCGCACATGTAATTTAGCGAGTTCGTTGTCTGATAGATCGCAAAATTGATAATCGTTACTTGTTAAGTCTTGCTTTAGCTCATTAAGCTCTTGCTCGCCTTGGCGCAGGGCAATACCTACAAATATCTGCGCTTCACCAGGTCCTGCATAGCGGTAGTTAAACTCAGTAATAGCACGGCCACCTAAAGAAGCACAAAACTGCTTAAAGCTGCCTTTTTCTTCTTTAATAGTAACAGCTAATAATGCTTCGTTTTTTTCACCCAACGCAGTGCGCTCTGCTACATAACGCAAACGATCAAAGTTTAAATTAGCACCCGATAAAACAGCGGCTAAGTGCAACCCTTTTAATCCCGATTGCTGACTCCACTTTTTAAGCCCAGCTGTTGCAAGGGCACCTGATGGTTCTGCAATTGCACGCGTAGATACAAAAATATCCTGCATGGCTGCACATATTTCGTCGCTAGTTACTGTAACAACCTCATCACAAAACTTTTGCGCTAAACGAAACGTTTCAGTACCAATAATTTTAACCGCTACGCCATCGGCAAAACTACCAACGCGATCAAGCTCTACTGGCTTACCGGCTTCAAGTGCTGCTTGTAAACATGCACTTTCGTCAGCTTCTACGCCAATTACTTTTATATCTGGACGCAACGATTTAATGTAAACCGCCATACCAGCAAGTAAACCACCACCGCCAACAGGAATAAACACAGCATCAAGCTCGTTTAATTGCTGCATTAACTCGCGTGCTACAGTGCCTTGACCAACAATAACGTCTGGGTCATCAAATGGTGGGACAAATATACCGTTACGCTGCTCTGTAAGCTCAAGCGCATATGCTTTTGCTGCATCAAAATGATGCCCATGTAGCACAACTTCACCGCCAAGCGCACGGACTGCGCTGACTTTTATTTCAGGCGTTGTTACTGGCATTACAATAGTTGCTTGATGCCCAAGGTGAGATGCACTTAATGCAACCCCTTGAGCATGATTACCCGCAGAGGCAGTGATAACCACCGAGCCTTTAGGTAATTTATTTAATTTGTTATAGGCACCGCGTAATTTAAACGAATACACGGGCTGTTGGTCTTCACGCTTTAACCAAACATGGTTACCTAGCTTTTTACTGAGTTCAGCCATTTCGCTGACCTCAGTAACTTTAGCCAAAGGCTCCATGTTTGCTTGAATAATAGCGCGAAAATAATCGAGCTCTTGAGAGACCATAATTAACTAAGCGCCTCCAATTTAGCTAAATCGCGCACAGCGCCTTTATCGGCACTCGTTGCAAGTAATGCATAGGCTTTTAAAGCAGACGACACATAGCGCTCACGATCAACTGGTTTGTACGCCATTTTCCCGCGTGCTAATTGCTTTTGTTTACGCGCCTCAAGTTCTTCATCGCTTAGCGCTAAAGTGATTTCGCGTGTTGCGATATCAATAATGATTTTATCGCCATTTTCAACATAAGCAATTGCACCACCACTTGCCGCTTCTGGCGACACGTGACCAATTGATAAACCTGACGTACCACCCGAAAAGCGACCATCCGTAATAAGGGCACACTTTTCAGCTAAGCCTTTCGATTTTAAGTAGCTTGTTGGGTATAGCATTTCTTGCATACCAGGACCGCCTTTTGGTCCTTCATAACGAATAACCACTACATCACCGGCTTTTACTTCATTATTTAAAATACCTTCTACCGAATCATCTTGTGATTCGTACACCACTGCGGTGCCTTCAAAATGCAGCATTTCATCAACGACACCTGCACTTTTCACAACACACCCATCAACGGCTAGGTTGCCCGATAGCACAGCCAAACCACCGTCTTGGCGATAAGCGTGTTCAACGCTTCGAATACACCCATTCACACGGTCATTATCGCCTTCATCCCAACGACACTCTTGGCTCATTGCTTTAGTTGTACGAATGCCCGCAGGACCCGCACGATAAAACTTGCGCGCAGCTTCGTTAGTTGGGTCTGTTGCATCCCATTTTTTAACAAGCTCAGCCATCGTTGACCCAGCGACATGATTAACCGACATATCAACTAAACCCGCTTTACCAAGTTCGCGAACAACTGCCATCATGCCACCAGCACGGTGGACATCTTCAATATGGTACTCTGGTGTTGCTGGTGCAACTTTACATAAAAACGGTGTTTTACGAGAAAGCGCATCAATGTGCGACATATCAAAATCAACGCCCGCTTCTTGCGCTGCAGCGAGTAAATGTAATACGGTATTTGACGAGCCGCCCATTGCAATATCAACAACCATTGCATTCATAAAGGCTGTTTTATTGGCAATAGCGCGTGGCAATACATCTTGATTATCTTTTTGATAATACTCACGACATAAATCAACAATACGAGCACCCGCTTCAACATACAGTTGTTTACGGTCTTTATGAGTGGCAAGCGTGGTACCGTTACCCGGAAGTGCTAAGCCTATTGCCTCTAACAAACAGTTCATTGAATTTGCAGTAAACATACCTGAACACGAACCACATGTAGGACACGCAGAACGCTCTACTTGCTCTGAATCTGCATCACTTACCGATTCATCAGCGCCTTTAACCATGGCATCAACTAAATCAAGTTTAATATCGATGTTAGCAAGCTTAGTTTTACCCGCTTCCATTGGACCGCCCGATACAAATATTACCGGTATGTTTAAGCGTAGTGCTGCAAGCATCATCCCTGGAGTGATTTTGTCGCAGTTTGAAATACAGATCATAGCATCGGCGCAGTGACCATTTACCATGTACTCAACCGAATCAGCAATTAAATCGCGCGAAGGCAGCGAATAAAGCATACCACCGTGTCCCATCGCAATACCATCATCAATCGCAATGGTATTAAATTCTTTAGGAACGCCACCGGCTTGGGTTATTGTCTCACCCATAAGTTCACTAAGCTGATTAAGGTGTACATGTCCTGGTACAAATTGTGTAAACGAGTTAACTACGGCAATAATCGGTTTACCAAAATCAGAGTCTGTCATACCTGTTGCGCGCCATAATGCTCTTGCGCCTGCACGTTTACGTCCTTCAGTTGTTGTTGCACTTCTTAATTTAGCCATAGTTACCTCTGTTTTTGCCGCAATAAAAGCGGGCATTCCTCATTCTAAAATTGGTAAATAACTGAGTGTCTCAGTTACTCGTAAATTATTTTTTAATTCGCAATTACACAGCCTGTTGGTGCTGTAAATTTTGTACAGTGACTTCTTTAACATCCACTAGCTTATTTAGCTGGCTTGTTAATAGGTGAATAGGTTTATCACTATCTACCGTCATGGCTACATTGTATAAACCATCATCTATATTGAGTTGAAAATGCGTAAGGTCAAAACCACGATGACGCACTACTCGTAAAAAGCGCTCTACCGCTATACTTTGGCTTTTTAATGCAATAGTTAGGCTATGTTTCATTTTACTTTCTCCGTCATCATTTCGTCGTTAGCAGCCCCAGGTGGTACAAGTGGCCAAACATTTTCTTTATCATCAATACAGGCATGTACTATGTACGGACCTTTGCTGTTTACTAATGCAGTAATAGCATCATCAACTTGGTTTGCATGGGTAATTGTTTGCCCTGGAATACCAAATACTGCAGCTAATTGAACAAAGTCAGGGTTATCCGACAGGTTAGTTTCAGAGTAACGGCCTTCAAAAAATAGTTCCTGCCATTGGCGAACCATACCCAAGCGTTGGTTATCTAAAATTAATATTTTTACAGGTAAATTATTACGGCGAATAGTGGCTAATTCTTGAATATTCATCATTATTGAACCATCGCCCGACACAGTAATAACAAAGTCATCAGGGCGTGCAACTTGTGCGCCAATAGCGGCCGGTAAACCAAAGCCCATTGTGCCAGCGCCACCACTACTTAAATGATTACTCGGGTGGCTAAACTTCATGTGCTGTGCTACCCACATTTGGTGCTGACCCACATCGCAACACACAACACCCGTTTTTGGCATGCGTTGGCTCAGTTGGTTTAATAAGTACGGTGCATAAACCTTCTCACCCGGGTAGTCGTAACGCCACGCGTGCTTAATATTCATTTCTTTGTTTGTGTCACACCACGCTTTAGGTGTTACAAAACACTCAAGTGCGGGTAAAGAGGTTTTTAAATCAGCAATTAATGAAGCTTTAGCTGGTTTACGCTTACCTACTTCAGCGGCATCAATATCTAAATGAATTACTTTAGCTTTAGCTGCAAATTTAGCTAAGTTACCCGTTACGCGGTCATCAAAGCGCGCACCTATACACACAAGTACATCACATTCCTGCACTGCAATATTAGCAGATTGAGTTCCATGCATACCAAGCATGCCTAAGTAATGCTCGTAGTCAGGTAATACACTGCCCAATGCTTTTAGTGTTGATACAGCAGGCATCTGGGTTTTATTTAAAAACTGCATTAACTCGTCTTGCGCATCAGCGGCTTGTACACCACCGCCTACATACGCTACAGGCTGTTTAGCCTCACTCAACAATTGATTAGCAATAGCAACTTGCTTTAAATCTAACTCTGGTAAGTATTCATCAGCTGCTAGCCAAGGTTTAAAAGGGACTTGCGCCATTTGAATATCTTTAGGGATATCGACAAGTACAGGACCTGGTCGGCCGCTTTGCGCTAAATGAATTGCTTCTTGTAATATCTCTGCTAAGTCTTCCGCTCGTTCTACCATGTAGCTGTGCTTAGTACACGAAAGCGACATACCTAGTACATCTATTTCTTGAAACGCATCTGAACCAATAGCTGCAGTAGGCACTTGGCCGGTGATCGCCAATAATGGTACTGAGTCCATCATCGCATCAGCAAGGGCAGTTATTAGGTTAGTTGCACCTGGGCCCGATGTTGCAAAACACACACCTAATTTACGCGTACTGCGAGCATAACCAACAGCTGCAAACCCTGCACCTTGCTCATGGCGAGTAAGGTAGTGTTTGACTGGCGCGCCATACAGCGCATCGTAAATTGGCATAATAGCTCCGCCTGGGTAGCCAAATACTTCATTTACGCCGTGTTTGGCCAATAAGTCGATTGTTAGTTCTGCGCCTGTCATTAATAAACCCTCATTCCTCAGTGACAACCCAATTACATTTTTACGCTAAAAATTTTACCCTTAAAACTAAAAAGCCCTCCGAACGGTTAAGTGCGGAGGGCTCTTTAATGCTTAAGTTTTTAAAGCACTACGAAGCCCTCGCGGGAATAATCACCACGATAATAATCAGGACTAGGTTAAGTGCGTTTGTAAGCATGTAATTAATACCAAATTTTGTTCAATTATCGCGAAGGTTATTCCTTCGCTCTCTTTTTATATTAGTACCGCGCTAGGCCCTTTAAGTCAACACCAAAGTTAATCTAACAAAAAGACTAAAACACAATTTATCAGGTTTTAAAATTCACTATATAGGTTAGTAGTGGTTTTTTTATGCTCTAATTTTAATCTCAGAAATTCACTATTCTTATATCCCTTATTTAAGGTTTGATTAATTTTTGAGAATGTTTTTATAAATAAAATTATTTATCACCTTCAGGTAATGCGTAGGTTCTCTTAAGCGACTCTTAAGTGTTGTTGCATAGCATAGCGTTGTTATTTTAAACGAGCCTAAATATGAACGTAATTAGTCAAACACCAGCACAAAAAAAACCAAACCGTAGCAAACGGTTTTACATTCACTGTAGTGCAAATGCCTTTGTAGTGATGATTGCCTGTTATTACTGTTTAGTTATAAACATTCCTTTTATTCAAGGTTCGTTTAGCGCCATAACCTCTCTTGCATCTTTTTCATGGATATTTTTACTTTCAGTCCCGCTACTTTTGTTATGCCTTTTAATTATTTTCTTTTCGATAGTGTCGGTTAGGTGGTTACTAAAACCAATTAACTACCTTTTACTGATAATTTCGAGTGCCGTGCTTTACGGCTCATTAAATTACGGCGTCGTGTTTGACTATTCGATGATTCAAAACACGTTCGAAACAGACTCAAGTGAAGCGCTGAGCTATTTAAATCCGCAGCTCATAGGCTTTCTACTGCTGTTTTGTGCGCTACCTGTTTTTATATTAAGCAAAGTAAAAATACACTTTACCCGCCCTCACCAAGAAGCGATTAGTCGTATAAAACTTATTGTAGCGTGCTGCTCACTAATTGCTTTAGTGGTCGTAAACTTTTACGCCGACTACGCAGCCACTGGCCGCAATAACCGCATTTTAAAAAAAGAACTCATCCCATTTCAGTATCTCTCTAGCGGTTATAAATATATGCGCGATCAGCTGCTGTATACCAATATGGAATTTAAAAATATAGATGCAACACCCACTCTTACTGCGCCTAACACCACCAGCGTAACAGTTATGGTTGTTGGTGAAACCGCACGAGCAGAAAACTTTGCTTATCAAGGTTATGGGCGCAACACCAACCCTTATACACAAAAGCATAATGTGACGTATTTTAATAATGTGGTGTCTTGTGGCACCGCTACTGCAGTGTCTGTGCCGTGTATGTTTTCACTGCAAACACAAGATAACTTTGATCGATTAGCAGCCGACAACCAACAAAACCTGATTGACTTAGCACAACAAGCTGGCAGTGACGTACTGTGGGTTGATAACAACAGCGGCTGTAAAAACGTATGCACCCGTGTTGTTAATATTGATATACCAACCACCCCATCAGCGCTTTGCGATGGGAAATATTGTTTTGATGAAGCACTGCTTGCTCCGCTTAAGCGCAAACTCGCTAATTTAAGCCAAGCTAATACCGTTATCGTCCTACACATGATGGGCTCACACGGACCAACCTACTTTAAACGCTACCCAAATAAATTTAAGCAATTTACGCCCACGTGCGACAGAAGCGACATTCAAAACTGCTCACTCGATGAATTAGTTAATACCTACGACAACACAATTGCGTACAGCGACTTTGTTAACGCCCAGGTAATTGAGCAATTAAAAGCGCTGCCAAGCAATATAGATAAGCAGTTTTTATATGTCTCTGATCATGGTGAATCACTTGGCGAAGCTGGGGCTTATTTACATGGTTTTCCGTATAGCTTTGCACCTAGCACACAAACGCATGTTCCTCTTTATATGTGGGCTGATGAGCATAATCAGCGCATTACCAATACCTGCTTGGCTAATTTAGACACCACTGCTGCACGCTCACACAACAATATTTTTCACACCCTTTTAAATTTAATTGGCATTAAAAGTAAAACGTATCAGGCATCACTTGATTTACTTGCTAGCTGCCAAACAACACCAAGCAAAATAAAACTATGAGCAATAAAACCGTTATAAAACGCCAAGGCTTAATGCGCCTTATTTTTACCTTAAGTCATTCTTTTAACGGCTTAAAATGGATGAGTCAATTTGAAGCAGCGTTTCAACAAGAGCTAGCACTGTTTTCGTTACTCGGTGTGTTTGTGTGGCTACAAGAGATTGCACTAAGCGATAAATTACTGCTTATAGCCAGCCTGCTTTTTGTATTGTTTGCTGAGCTGGTAAATACGGCAGTTGAGGTTGTAGTTGATAGAATTGGCAGTGAATACCATGAGCTTTCGGGGCTAGCTAAAGATATTGCCTCTGCAAGCGTGTTTATAGCCATGCTAATTGCCGCACTTATTTGGTGGGCTGTGTTATGGGCATAAAGCTAACTTTTATACCTAAAATAACGAGGCTAATATTTAAAGTAATACCTAAAATACAAAATGCACTTGGCCCTGTATGGATTTTAGTTGTATTTGCTGTTTTAGCACTTAGCTTTTTAACACTTGCTCGCTTTGGTTTAAGTGTATGGCAAGGGGAGCGTGTATTTGGATCGCATGCGTGGGTGTCTATATTTATAGGTGGTTTAAGAGTTGATATAGCCACTCTAAGCTACATTATTATGCCCGCATTACTACTTACTTTACTGATGCAAAGCGTAGGTTGGCAAAATAAAGTACGCGGCCTCATTAAAATTTATTTAGTGACGATGTCTGCTTTACTTGTTTTTTTTGAAGTGATTACGCCTACGTTTATAAACGAGTACGATTTACGCCCAAACCGCTTATTTATAGAATATTTAATTTATCCTAAAGAAGTCTCAAAAATGATTTTTTCAGGCTATAAGTTAGAAGTATTTATTGCTGTTATAACACTTATTTTAAGCTGTAAATTTGCAAGTAAAGTATTTAGTAATCAATGGCAAAGCAAGTCATCACTAACAGGCTTAAACCAATCAATTTTAGCGCTCGTTTTAGTATGCTTAACTATTTTGGGCGCCCGCAACTCATTAGGGCACAGACCACTTAACCCCGCCATGGTCTCGTTTTCTACTGATCACTTACTTAACGACTTAACCCTTAACTCACTTTATAGCGTCGCGTTTGCAGTTAAGCAACTTTCTAATGAGCAATCAAGCCAAGACTATTACGGTAAAATGCCCACCGATGAATTGCTTAGTATTGTGCGTAGTAACATGCAAAATACGCAAGCCGCATTTAGTGATGTAACTGCCCCTACAAAAACGTTTCATGGCGCAAGTAATACAGGTAAACCCAAAAATTTAGTCATTATTTTACAAGAAAGTTTAGGTGCTCGTTATGTAGGCACGCTTGGCGGTTTACCACTTACACCTAATATAGACGCCCTTTATAAACAAGGCTGGGGGTTTGATAATTTATACGCTACGGGTACACGCTCTGTTCGTGGGATTGAGGCGGTAATTACAGGGTTTACACCAACGCCTTCGCGTGCGGTTGTTAAGCTTGATAAATCACAACGCGACTTTTTTACCATTGCTGATTTTTTAGCGAAGCAAAATTACAACACGCAGTTTATTTATGGCGGCGAAAGCCATTTTGATAACATGCGAAGCTTCTTTTTAGGCAACGGTTTTAAAAGTATTGTAGATACAAATAACTTTAAAAAAATAGACTTTAATGGCTCGTGGGGCGCATCAGACGAAGACTTGTACGACCAAGCCGACATAGAACTTACTAAGCTTAAAAAACAAAATAAACCCTTTTTCAGCCTTATATTTTCAAGCTCTAATCATAGCCCGTATGACTTTCCTGACGATAAAATAACGCTGTACGATAAACAAAAACAAACCCGTAATAATGCTGCCAAGTATGCCGATTATGCACTAGGCACGTTTATCGAAAAAGCTAAAAAATCGAGCTACTGGGATGATACTGTATTTATAGTTATTGCCGATCACGACTCGCGCGTATCTGGGGCGAGTTTAGTACCGGTTGATCACTTTAAAATCCCGGCCGTTATTTTTGGTAAAGGTATTACCCATAAACGAGATAGCCAACTAGCCAGTCAGCTCGATATTCCTGTTACTCTACTGTCTTTAATTGGCGCAAGTGGTAAGCACCCTATGATAGGTCATGATTTATCAAAGCCAATTAGCGGCAACAAACAACGCGCAATGATGCAATACGACAAAAACTTTGCCTACATGCACGATAATAAAGTAGTGGTGTTACAACCACAAAAACCAGCAACCACCTATACGTATAGCAATAACCAGCTTGTGCCATGTGAAAACGATGAGCAACTAGTTAAAAAAGCCCTAGCTCACGCGAACTTTGGTAATTTAGCTTATACAAATGGTTGGTACCATTAAGAAAGTGACTTGATAATAAAGCCTTGTTAAAGTAACAAGGCTATTTTTATAAACCGAGTAAACATGAAAATCCTCGTTATTGAAGACTCTGAAGCATTAAGACGCAGCTTGCAAGTTGGCCTTAGCAACCTTGGTTTTACCGTAGATGAAACTAGTGATGGCTCAGAAGGGTTGAGTATGGCACTGAGTGGAAACTACGACCTCCTCGTACTTGATTTAATGCTACCGAGCGTTGATGGCATGAGTATTTTACAAGCACTGCGCAGCAGTAATAGCCAAAGCCGTGTGCTAATTTTATCGGCACGAAGTGAGCCTCAAGATAAAATTAACGGCCTTATGAAAGGCGCTGACGATTATTTAACTAAGCCATTTTCGTTTGAAGAACTCCATGCTCGTGTCCTTGCATTACTTCGTCGCGGTTCACTGCAAAACCAACAAAATACCCTTACCGTAGGTGATTGCGTATTAGATCTGTCACTTAAAACTCTTCACTACAAGCAACATGCCATTGAGCTCACGCGTAATGAATACAAAATAATAGAATGCTTATTTAACGCCCCAGAGCGAGTATTAGGGCTCGAGCTTATAAGTGAGGCCGTGGTAGGTCAGTTTGATATGCTCTCTAAAAATGCGCTTGAAGCACACATCTCAACCATACGTAAAAAAGTAAGACAGATTGATGGCGAACTCCCGATAAAAAACAAACGTGGATTTGGTTATGTCGCAACAACAAAATAAAAGTCACTCAATAAAGCGTAAACTCGTTAATAATATTAGCGCTGTGATCTCAGTTATTTTATTCACCATATTTTTAACCGTTGATTTAAGTGTTGATACTTGGGTGGAAGATCAGTTTAATCAATCTCTAACTAACAAAGCTAACTACTTAAAAACCTTAGTTGAAGATGACAACAACGTGGTTGAATTTGATTTTGCTGGTGAGTTTATGTCGGAGTATGAAGCAGCCGATGCCACGGAGTTTTACCAGTTATGGCATGGCAGTGATGTGTTTGAGCGCTCGGACTCATTAGAGCTTTATGAAAATGCTAACCTGCCTTTTTTAGAAATGCCGATAAACGAATCTAAAATTATAGATTACGAGCTTCCTAACGGGCGTGATGGCCGCGCACTTATAAGTCACTTTGTAGCCCAAAAAGACGATAGAAACCCTACTCATTCTGCTGTTTTTAATACCATGACTCTTGCGATTGCAGCGCCCACCGCCGAACTTAATAAAGTATTGATTATTATTGATCTGGTTTTTATTTTAACCTGTGTGCTTGGTGTGTTTGGTGTGCGCTATTTAGTGACACGTATTGTAAATAAAGGCCTACACCCGCTACACAACTTAAACGACCAAATTAAGTTACTCGATATTACCGGTGTTGCGCAAACAATAGAAAGCGACTTTAAAGTAGAAGAAATAGAACCTATACGTAACGAGCTAAATAAGTTTATTACCGTTAATCAGCAACTCTATAGTAATGAAAAACGCCTAACAAGCGACATTGCACACGAGCTTAAAACCCCAATAGCTGAACTAATAAGCCTCTCAGAGGTGGCTATTCGCTACCCTGACGATAAACGCATTAGCGACACCTATACCAGTGATGTGCTTAATATTTCACAGCGTATGAAAACGATTGTTAGCAACCTATTACTGTTGCAGCGCTCAAGTAGCAGTGCAATGCAATTAAATGCACAAAATATCATTCTAAATAACCTAGTAAATCAAATTGTTGATGAGCTGACCTTTAAGCACCTAAGTATTAAAGCGCGTTTAAATAATGAGATAACTGACGAGTTTACACTTAATGCTGACGAATTTAGTTTAAATACCATTTTATGTAACTTAATCGATAACGCACTATTTTATGGACTCTCTGAGGCACCAATTAAATTAACTGCCGTAAATAACAGCACAAACATGACCATCTCTGTTAGTAACAAAGTAAATAAACCACTAAGTAGTGAACAGCTCACTGCTATTTTTGACCCGCTCTATCAGCTAGATTCATCTAGAACTAATAACCAGCGCCATGGTTTAGGATTATCAATTGTACAGAGCTTATGTAACTTAAATGGCTTTACTATTACGGCCAGTAATACCGAAAGCAATACGCTAACGTTTATATTAACGTTACCTCTGAAGTAAATTTAGGTTAGTATTTACACTACTAATTTTGAGATTTTAAGGACAAACCATGAATGCTCTTATCCGTGTTAGCCACTTTTTTATTGTGGCATTACTTATAACATTTAGCCTTAACAGCTATGCAGCTCCTGCTTTATATAAAATAGAAAAAAATGGCGTCAGCTCTTACTTGTTTGGCACTGTACACGTTGGTGATGCCAGCATGAAAGGCTTACCTAAAAATGTAACCGATGCAATTAGTGCAAGCAAAGAAGTGATTGTTGAAGTTGATATAAGCAAACTTACTCCCCTTGAGATGCAGCAGCGCTCAATGCCATTTATGATGCTAAGTGACGGTAAAACGTTGCAAACTGAGCTTTCAAAACAAAATTATACCAAGTTAAAAGATTACTTTGCTAAAAAGTCGATTGATATTGCTATGTTTAATGGCTTAAAGCCTTGGGCTGTTATGGTGACTATGATGCAAATTGAATTTCAAAATGCAGGTTATTCGGATAAAACCGGCATAGATAAGCAAGTGCTTAGTTATGCTAAAGAGCATAATATTAAAATTGGCGAGCTTGAAACCCTAGAGCAACAACTACAAATGTTTGATGGTATGGCACTATTAAGCAATGAAATGATTGAAGAAACCTTTGAGCAACTCGCCGATATTAATACTTACTTTATCAAGTTAGTTAATGCGTGGAAAAGCGGTGACATGGACACACTAACCGATTACTACAACATGAGTTTTGATGACAGTAATTACGGTGAAATTAGCGAGCAAGTAATGCTAACTAACCGCAATAATAATTGGGTTAAACAACTCACACCGCGCTTAGCAAACGAGCAGCTATTTATTGCTGTAGGCGCCCTGCATTTACCTGAAAAACACGGGTTACTTAAACAACTTCGAGATAAAGGCTTTAGCGTTACTCGTCTTTAGAATTAATGGCCCCAATAGAGCTTACGTAAACAAACTCGCTAAGTAAGCTCATAATGTTCAGGTAAATTATGAAACGTTTTCAATTTGAGATTTTATTTTTTCTCACGATGCTTTTTATCAATGGAATATATTACTACCAAGAGGGGCATTTTAAACCAAGTGGTGGGTTAATCCTTGCCTCTATTTTTATTGCAATTGAAATTGTTATTTATTTAATACAAAGCATTAATAAAAAATATAAAAAACGAACTAACACCTAAAGTCTTCCATTTTTAAGTAGCTCTCTATCCCTTTAATTTTGTCTGCCGCATGATGATTTACATAAATCACAGTACTTGTGTTGGCAGTACAAATTTTCTCTATTAGTAGCAGTACACGCTGCCTGTTTGCTTCATCTAAGCCTAAGCAGGGTTCATCTAAAATAAGTAACGTTGGGTGCTTTACCATAGCTCGCACAATTAATAACATACGCTGATCGCCGTACGAAAGCTGGGTGAATGAGGTGTTTTGTTTATCACTTAAACCAATAAATGCCAGCCACTGCTGAGCAATATTAATTTGTGCGTCGCTCGGTTTTTGATATAAACCTATGCTGTCGTAAAATCCTGAAATAACAGTATTTAAAGCCGATATACTTACGCGGTAATCCATATGTAGCGCGTTAGATATAAAACCAATATGCTGTTTTATATCCCAAATACTCTCCCCTGTTCCACGTTTAAAACCGAACACTTCAATGTCATTGTTATAACACTGTGGGTTATCACCTGTTACTAAATTTAATAAGCATGTTTTACCTGAACCGTTCGCTCCACTGAGCTGCCAATGCTGATGCTTTTTTATAGTCCAATTGAGATTTTTGAATATGCTTACATCACTATAACTAACTTTAGCATTACTCAATTTAACTAAGGTATTACCGGTGAATGCCTTTTGCTCTTGCTCGGCGTCAGGAGGAGGCACATCCAATGAAGTATGTTCTAAATGAAGTAGTTTTAGTAAATCACTCAATTGCTCCTTGTCTGGCTTTGCCAAAGTATGTAACAAGCAACCTTGGTTTACATAGCCATAGTGAGTAATGAATGAAGGGATTTCGTCTAAGCGGTTTAGTACAAAAACAAAAGTAATTGTTTGGCTAAGTTCTATGAGTATTTTATTAAGTTGCTGGCAAGATTGTACGTCGAGTCCATGAAATGGCTCATCAAGCACGACTAACTCACTATGGGAGCTGAGTGCTTTTATAAGTAGGAGTTTACGAGTTTCACCCGTTGAAAGGTCTCTAAAATGCCTATTTAGTAATGAGCTAAATTTAAATAATTCTATTAGCTGCGCTAATAACTCATCATTATTACTATGCCCTGTAAAAATAAGGTCTTTAACGAGGCTGTGCTTTCCATGCTCTAATTCTTGAGCTAGTAACTGTTTATGCGAATCAGAAGACACGAGCATAAGCTTATTAATACTACTTATACGCTTACCAGTTTCGCACTTAGCCTCACCAACTAATGCAGCTGTCAGGGCAGATTTACCCGCTCCATTAGCGCCTAAAAGTAACCAATGTTCTCCTAGGTTCACTTGCCAATCTAGGTTGCATATAGCGTAACGGCTTTTACCTTGCCCTTGTAAATAACCATTGAATTGCTCAAGCGTAATTGACTGCACTAACTTTTCCTAATAAACCTTAAAACAGCAAGTTAACGTATATTAAAAGTGCTTAGCAAGCTTGTTATCTGCAAAATTAATTTATTTCACTAGGGCGTATTGATCTTTGTGGATTGAAATTTGTTCAATCTAGGGGCGATTAAATCGCGGCGCGAGGTTTGTAACCTAGTGGGCTAAGTCAAAACCGAGTAACAAAGAGTTAATCGTCCCTAGAAAGAACCCAATGGGCAGCGCATGTTTGGTATTTATGCTGCGTTATCGCCTATTTATGGGGAATAACCACGCTACATAGGCTCTGCCTTGCCTAAAAACCAAACAGTCTGCTGCAAATTCAACTACCAAAGATCAACACGCCCTAGCAACGCTAATACTATTTAATGCATCTTCAATTGCTTGTTTATTTATTGGTTTATGAATATGAAGGTTAGCCCCGTATTTATAAACTCGCTCCATATCCTTTTGTGAGGTATTTGCTGTTATAACAATAATTGGCGTTACCTTATTAAGTTCAGAGCGTATTTTTTTAATCGCCTCAAACCCATCCATTACTGGCATATTTAAGTCCATAAAAATAATATCGTAGTGATTTTTACATACCATATCGCACGCCACTTGGCCATTTTCAGCGCAATCATAGGTTAAATTTAACAAAGTAAGTATTCTGGTCAATAACATGGTATTTAATGGGTTATCTTCTACAACTAAACATTTTAGTTTGTCATTTATTTTACGAGATTCTGGGAGATCTTTACTGACGATTATTGGTAAACTCAACGATACCAACGCTCCATGGACTTCATTATTTTTAAAAGTAATTTCGCCGTGCAAAGCTTTTACAACATACTGAACCCGAGTCAGGCCTGTTCTTAACCCTTGGAAGTGGTTTGTTTGTTTAAATGAATCAAATTCAAGCTCAGTAATCTCTTTCGAAAAACCACAGCCAGTATCACTTACCGTTACACACAGCTCGTCATTAAATAGCTTAGCAGATACAGTAATTTTACCTTCAGTCGTAAACTTAATAGCGTTACTAATTAACTCTGTTAATGTGTGCTGAAACCGTTGATGATCCAATTTACAGACAAAATTTAACGACTCATCTAAATAACTTACTAGTTTAAGACCTTTTTGCTGACAAGCATGCTCGTAAGCCATTAGTACTTTATTACACGACTCTAGAAGGTTTTCATCATTTAAATGCGGTACCCACTTACCAGCGCTTAAAGCCTGCAAGTCTTGTAATTCATCTAATATAGCTATTAACCTAAGCGCGCAATAGTTAGCTTGGGTTTTAACGCTTTGCTGTTTATCAGAAACCTCTAATTCCTCAATAGACGTAATAAGTCCCTGTAAAGGTGTTCTAAATTCGTGACTAGCTCTGGCAATAAAATGCTCTTTATTTTGACTTGTTTGATAAACAAAATCTTTTTGTTTTTGTAGCTCTAAAAGCGTGTCTGAAACCTCTTTTTCCATTGGTATAAAAACAAATCTTAACTCAATAAGTAATAATGTCATTGCCAATAACCAACATAGTATCTCTAGGTTGGCGACCCAATTTACTTTTTTAACAGCTTGAGATTCCAATAAGCTCACTGCCTTATCAAGCTTTGTTAATAACGTTTCAACATGCTCTATTGAAAATAGAGACTGGTTTACCTCACCTTTTTGATACAAAAGCCTTTCAGTTTGTTCTACATATTCTAATACGGTCTTATCCAAGCCAGTAGTTGCACCAAAATATAAATCCACTAATGCTGAATCTAAATAAATGTATTCACCATCAGAATTTTTTGTTAATAATGTTTGGTGGGATTTTTTAAATGTATTGAGAGATTTCTCAAGCGATTCAGTATGAAGTGGTGAGTAATTACTAATGTTGAGTATGGCATTGCTATGCCACGCTATTTTTTGCGACAGCATTCTTTGCTTACCAGCAATATTAATAACTTTTGCATCGTACTTTTGAACGGAGAAGCTATATTGTAACAATAGAGCAGAACCACTGATTAGAAGAGCAATAGTCAATAACGCCCATCGATATCGCTTTCTAACACTTTTAATAATATCGAACATGCAACAGCCTGTTTTTTATTTAAGTGTAGACTAATTTTATAAAACAAAAAATCAGTCAGAGTAATTATGTTTTTAAGTTAATAAACAATAAAAAGCCCAGCAAAAACTGGGCATATTAAGGTAGGCGTTAACGGTTCTCTAATCGATTATAGTCAAACATTCCATATTCTATACCTCGATATTGTTTAGCCGTTTCGTGCAATATATCGCTGTATTGCCAAAACTGTGGGTGAGTGCGGCGAATACCATATTTACTTTTTAAAGCGCGATAATCAGCTTCAATTTGCATCATTGGTAATTGCTCAGCAAAAGCATTCACTTGTTGCTCGTTATTTAAATACCAAATAGCTGCTGGGTAATCACCGATAAAGCCAGGAACAATAGTCGCGGTATCTTCATCATAAGCACGTTGGCCATCTTCATTTAACAAACTAGATATATTGTAGTGCGCGTTATGATGGATAATGGTGTAAGCCTTATGACTATTATCGGCTTGCTTAACTAATACAAAAGACAATTGTGGTAATAAATTGATCGCTTTTGCTGGCATGTTATTTATTATACTTAACTCTTTAGAAACTTTAGTATAATCATATTGCTCACTTAATACAGGCGCTAAGGCTTCTTTCATCAAGGTATATAGCTCATGCTGTGGATCATCAGTTTCATAGTTAATACCACTTGGCTGGCTAAATTCACGATTGCTTTTAAAGAACTTAGATAAGTCAGGTGGTGAATTACGGTACCACTGCTTTTTAATTTGATTACGCTTGTGCTCAGGTAATAGAGCTAAAAAGTTTTGCTCTCCCTCTAAACGTAAAAAGTCCATATACAAACGTGTAACTAATTGATGGCCTATATTTCCGTATACATCAAAGCCTGCCACAAGCAAATAATGAATACGTTCGAATAACGCATAATCAAGTATCCAAGTGGTTTTAGGCTCTTGACCAATAAAGCCTTTAACAACGGTTGCACTATCAAAATGGCGGAAAATAGTCAGCGCAGCATTTTTATTATGCCCATCACCTTTCCAAAGCAAGTCAGTTGTAAGGTGCTCGCCACCTTTAAACATTTCGTTAGCAAGCTCAACTTTTGCCTGTAAATATTTTTTCTCACGAACTGAGTATTTAACCCAGCTAGAAATAGGTAACGCATTACTTTCCTCTGCGGCAGGAAGTTCTAGAGCTTCCTCATGTTGCATTAGCATTTCACCTACAGCAGGAGTCGCAACCTTATCAGGATCAGCAAATGCCACCCAAAAGTGATCATTTATAACATTTAAAGCAATCTGACCACGACAAACAGGTCCTTTTATAAAGCCCATAATAATTAACTCTGCTTCATCAAGCATAAACTGATATTTAGACTTAATAGGGATCACTTCGAAGGTTTTAAAAGGATTAGAAGCCGACTCTGCTTTATAGCTAGGCATTTGCGTGACAGTATAATCTGGCGCAATAAACTGCTCGTATAAACGCAGTAACTTAGCTTCATTAAGCTCAAGCGGTAAATGCGTTTTAGAAAGTATTGTTGTACGCTCTTGCATAAAGCGATAATAAACACGGCTAACTTTAGGATCGTCATATGGACGACGCGTATTTATTAACTTTATTGTCTCACCAGGAGGTGTACTCGAGCGAACGAGTTTAAAAAAGCTTTGTGGGTTCTCTGATGTAAAATAAATATGAGCTAAAAACCAATGCTCATAAATATAACGTGCTGATAACTGATACTTTAAATTATCTTGATTTAAAAAGGCCTCCCAGCCCTTTATTTTATTCTGATCATATTCACTTGGAGGCTTAACGTGTGACATTTTACCGCCACTTTTAAGCCAGTTCTGCAAATGATTAAACTCTTCGCGCGAAACCCCAGGTAAGCCATAAGGCATACCACCATGAGGTTGCTCGTCAGCTAATCGGTCAAACTCTCCCATTGTCGCACAGGTTTGCGAACGCCCTAATGAAAAATCAAATTCATCATCTAAAACCTCATTAGCTGGTAATTCATAACTTTGCTTTAGCACTAAACTATTAAATAAAACGCTACCCGCTAAGTTAGCTTCTTCACTTTGCACGCGCTCATTTAGCACTGGGGTAAAGTTTTTTTCTCGCCATTGCTGTGTATTGGTTGCATCAAACAATAGACGGCTTGGGGTCGTTGCCAATAAACGAGTTCCATCGTAAACAAGCTCTTTACTCAAACCTCGATCAATACCTTCAGGGGATGAGAGCTTAAGCTGGCAAGGTGCGTCATAACAACCATGGCAGACGACGCAGCGGGTATCGAGTACTGGTTTTACATTTTGTAAAAAATCAGCTCCAGCAAGAGTAGAATGTGGAACGATACGTTCTTGCGCTTGTTCAGGTCCAAATAAATCATCGTAATGCGCATTACCTAGGTAAGCACAACCACTAAGGATAATTAATACAAATGTACTTATTATTATTTTTTTCATTCGTCCTCGTCACCTAAATCAAAGGTGGGCATCATATCCATTTGAGGAGAAACGAATGTTTTCTGACCTTCAGTATTTAAAACAATACTTAAAAGAGGTCCATGCGTTAATGTTATCTGCGCATCATGCTCTTGCTCTAATATACTTAAATACAGAGAATCCGTTATAAGCAATTCATAACCACTAACGGTAATAGCTACACTGCTATCTTCACTTGGATTTTGGCAAATTTGAGCAAGTAACTCATCATCAAGTCCAATTGATATTTCAAAATCAGGCTGCTCTAAATCTCTAGAGCTTAATGATTCATCTAATAGAAATAAAGGAAGGGTTAAATTGCTATCTTGTTCAAATTCCATTGCGTTCTCTGCACTTTCTGACGATTTAATTGGCGCGTATTATAGCAAACTAACGAGTAAATTAACGCTAAAGCTAATGTAGTTGTTTAAACGTCATCCATAACAGATTCGATCACCGAAAATACAGCACCTTGAGGGTCGCATATAACACTAAAACGACCAACATCGGGGATATCTGTTGCAGGAACACATACTTGCCCACCTAAGCTAGCGGCTTTATTTACTGCTGTATCGCAGCTCTCTACTGCAAAATAAATCATCCAATGAGCAGGAATATCTTCGGGCCACTCATTTGTCATTTCAAGCATGCCAGCAATTGGCTGTCCATCCACTAAGAATAAAGTGTAGTCCATACCTTCCATTGGTTTTATTTCACTTTCCCAGCCTAGTAAAGTACAGTAAAAGTCTCTACTTACTTTACTATCTCTGGTTGCTAACTCATGCCAATAAGATGTATTTAATTCACCTAAGTGCTTACAACCTTTATGCTCATTGCCTTGCCATAACGCTACAGTTGCACCTACAGAATCTTTTAGCATCAACATTCGGCCTGCATTCATAACATCATGAGGACCTGCAATAACTTCAGCACCCAGTTCTTTTGCTTTTAGCGCACAGTCATCAACATTATCGACGGCAATGTAAGCCAACCAATGACTTGGGATCCCTGCACTAATTTGCTCTTTAGGCATTTCATACATAGCGGCTATATCATCACCTTGCTTTTGTAGCATGGTGTAGTATATGTTTTCTCCAATAGGTTGATCGTCATATCCCCAATCAAATAATGATGTATAAAACGCCTTACCATCTTTCCAATTGTGCGTACAAAGTTCTGACCAACAAAAAATACCATGCGGATGATTATCAATTTCACTCATTATTAAACCCTTATTATTCTAATTTTATCTAAACGAGCTCTGTCACATTTTATAAACTACATAATTGAACAGATCATAAATTGAGATTAGAGCAATAACTAAGCGGAGTCGATAAAAGAAGGGCAAAAAATTCGTTATTCAGTTGTTTCATACATGAGGTTTTTAACGTATTTAGCGTCAGGTTTAAACCCTCAAATTGATTAAATATTATTGCTGATTGATATAAATGATTTACTAAGAAGTTCTTCGTTCTAGAGGAATCCCTGAATCAATTTTTTGCAGACGTAAAAAAGCCCGACTCTTTCGAATCGAGCTTACTACAATTTGAGGTCGGTGCGCTACGCAGTAGGATGTCATGGTGCCCACCGCAGTAAAAAGTCACAGTGAAATGCTACATACTTATCGGCGTGCAGAGATATTGAGGGCTTTTGGTGTGATTCTAGCATCGGAAGTCGCTTCGCTCGCCCTACGTGATAGGTGTTGATGTGAGTGTTAACTGCGCGCATTTCACTTTTCTGCAGACGTAAAAAAGCCCGAATCGTTAGATTCGGGCTTTCTACAATTTGAAGCCTGGTAATGTCCTACTTTCACATAGCAAATGCTACACTATCATCGGCGCTGTTTCGTTTCACTACTGAGTTCGGCATGGGATCAGGTGGGTCCAAAACGCTATTGTCACCAAGCAAATTTGGTTGTCAGTTCGTATCGCTACGCACTAACTGAATTTGGAAAATATCTGATAATATTTTTTAAGTCTTTCTTTAAGTAATATCTACTTTAGTCATATTAACTTCTGTCTAAACTGTCGCATAAAACGCGTTTGGCGTTGTATGGTTAAGCCTCACGGGTAATTAGTACAAGTTAGCTTAATGGCTCACACCACTT